>JALXER010000249.1 GCA_027069385.1 Paracoccaceae bacterium | reverse complement strand
GCCAAGATCGGCCTGCCGGAGATTCTGGTCGGCATCTTCCCCGGCTCCGGCGGTACCACCCGCTTTTCCCGCATGGTTGGCCCGATGATGGCCGCGCCGGTGCTGCTGGAGGGCCGGATGCTGCCCCCCGCCAAGGCCAAGGCCTCGGGTCTGATCGACGAGGTGGTTCCGGCCGATGAATTGCAGGCCCGCGCCAAGGAATGGGTGCTGAATGCTGCCCATGACGACATTATCAAACCGTGGGATAAAAAGGGCTATAAAATGCCCGGCGGCGCGCCGTATCACCCTGCGGGCTATATGACCTTTGTCGGTGCGGTGGCCATGGTGCACGGCAAAACCCAAGGGGTTTACCCCGCCGCCAAGGCCATGCTTTCCGCCATTTATGAGGGCGCGCTGGTCGATTTTGACACCGCCATCCGCATCGAGGCGCGCTGGTTTACCTCCGTTATGCTCAACCCCTCCTCCGCCGCGATGATCCGCTCGATCTTTGTGAACAAGGGCGAGTTGGAAAAGGGCGCTGTGCGGCCAAAGGGAATTGATGATCAGCGGGTCAAAAAAGTCGGCATTATGGGCGCGGGCATGATGGGCGCGGGCATCGCCATTGTGTCGGCCATGGCGGGTATCGAAGTGGTGCTGATTGACCGGGACCAAGCGGCCGCTGACAAGGGCAAGGCCTATGTAGAGGGCTATCTTGACAAGGGCATCAAGCGCAAGAAGGCGACCCCCGAAAAGAAAGAGGCCGTGATGGCCCTGATCACCGCCACCACCGATTACGAGGCGCTGAAAGGCGCAGACCTGATCGTTGAAGCGGTGTTCGAGGATGTGGGCATCAAGGCCGAGGTCACCAAAAAGGTGCTGGCTGTGGTGGGGGATGATTGCATCTTTGCCACCAATACCTCGACCCTGCCAATCACCGAGTTGGCCAAGGCCAGCGACACCCCCGAGCAGTTCATCGGCATCCACTTCTTCAGCCCTGTTGAGCGGATGCTGTTGGTCGAAATCATCAAGGGCGCCAAGACGGGGGACCGCGCGGTGGCCAAGGCGCTGGATTACGTGCGCCAGATCCGCAAAACCCCGATTGTGGTCAATGACGCGCGGTTCTTTTATGCCAACCGCTGCATTATCCCCTATATTAACGAGGGGCTGCGGATGGTGCGAGAGGGCATCGCGCCGGCGACGATTGAAAACGCCGCCAAGCAACTCGGCTTCCCACTTGGCCCTTTGCAGTTGAACGACGAAACCTCGATTGATCTCGGCGTGAAAATCGCCAAAGCCACCAAGGCCGCCATGGGCGAGGCCTATGACGACGCCGCCGATGAGGTGCTGTTCAAGCTGTTCGACGAGGGCCGGCTGGGCCGCAAGGCCAAGGCGGGCTTTTATGATTACGACGAAAAGGGCAAGCGCATTGGCCTGTGGAAAGGTCTGAATGAAAACTGGCCGTTGGCCGCCGGGCAGCCCGACTTTATCGAGGTCAAACACCGCCTCGCCATGGTGCAAACCCTTGAGGCCGTACGCGCTTTCGAGCAAGGCGTGCTGGAAGATATCCGCGAAGGCGATGTGGGCGCGATCCTTGGCTGGGGCTTTATGCCCTGGTCCGGCGGGCCGTTCAGTTGGCTGGATATCCTTGGTGCCGATCAGGCAGTTGCGATCTGCGACCACCTGACCGAAACCTGTGGCGAACGCTTTACCGCGCCAAAGCTCCTGCGCGATATGGCGAAAAACGGTGAACGCTTTTACGAAAGCAAATCGAACCAGGCCGCCTGACCCCTAACCCGGGGTACTCCCGCAGTCCAGCCTTGTGTTTGGCAAGCCAAACACAAGGCTTCCCTTTGGGCCGGGCCGCCCTGCGGGCGGTTCTGGGGGCGTTCCGCCCCCTCGCGACATGCGTCGCTCCCCCCTGAGAGTATTTATAAAAATTGGAAGTCTATTATCATCTTCTTTTCACAAATGCCCCGGGGGTGAATGGCGCTTGCGCCAGAGGGGGCTGGCCCCCTGCCGAGGCAAAGCCGAGGCCCGGCCCAACGGGAGGAGGCGCATTGCGAATGCAATGCGCCGACGACGGGCGGGAGCGCTACGATTCAGGATTGCGGGAATAGTTCGTTGATTTCTTCGAGCATCGCCAGATCTTCGGCATAGGCGTATTCCAGATTAGCCTGTGTTTGCGCATCAATTTGCGAGGGTGTATTTACGCCGTCTTCATCGCGGTTAAACCGCTGCTGCGGATCAAACACCGGAACCGGGTGGCCGAAAATATGCGTACTTGCTTTGGCGAAATCCGTATCCCAGCGGTCATGATTGCCGATAAACCCGAAATCCACCAGATCAAAGGCGGTCAGGTTGCGTTGCGGTCGAAACAGCGGCAGCAGGTCGCGCACCTCTTGATCCTGCGCCACCAGTTCGGCAAAATCCTCGACGCTTATTTCCTGCGTCAGATCCATTTCCAGCAGTTCGAACATCTTCTGGCGCTGTTCCGAACGCGGCGTTTTCCGGGTTAGCTTACCGTAATAACCGGACAGAAACCGCGAGACCGGATCCCGAACAAAGGTAAATTTCAGCGTATCCGGATCGTCCAGCATATCGTCAAATATTTCATGTCCGGTTTCCCACGGGTTGGCCATTTTGCCCCGCACCCGTTGATAGACCTGCCCGAGTTTCTCATACTCGAGCTGCTCGCCATTCATCGCCGCAAGCGCTGTGTTCAGGCTGCCAAGCACGCGAAAATAGCACGCGCCGGGGCTGCCAAAGTAAACAAATCCCGCATCCTCGGAGATATGCACCAGATTGTTCAACGGGCCGGAGCCGCCCATTTTTTTGGCAATGGCCTGGGTCATGTTCTGGGCGGCGGGGCTTGCTGGTACCACGTTTTCTTCCTTGTTGTCCGGCGCCTTGCGGAAAATAAGACGCACCAGAGTAAACTAACCTCTTTCATAATCGGCGACAATCGACAATTATTCAATTCCGGCAACAAGGGAAAGACGACAGAATGCAGCAGACCATGCAAGATTTTCCGCTTCGCGTTGGCTCGATACTGGACCACGCGGCGCGCTATCATCCGGACCGGCCGGTTTCGGGGCGCAGTGTCGAGGGGCCAATTGTGCGTTCGACATGGCAGCAGGTTGCGCAGGATGCCCGACGGTTGACCGGAGCGCTGCAAACGCTTGGCGTACAAAAGGGCGATGTGATCGGCGTAATGGCCTGGAACACCACGCGCCATCTGTCGGTATGGTACGGCATCCCCGGTGCGGGAGCGGTCAACCACACCCTGAACCCGCGCCTGTTTGCTGACCAGCTGGTTTACATTATCACCCATGCCGAGGACCGGATCCTGATGGTCGATTTCGACCTGCTGCCGGTGATCGAGGCGATCTATGACCGGCTGAGCGGGATCGAGCATATCATTGTTCTGACCGATCGCGACCACATGCCCGACAGCACCATCCCCGACCTGATTTGCTATGAGAACCTGATCCGCGATCAAAGCCCCGACACGCCCTGGGTCGAGGGGGACGAGCGCGAGCCCTGCGGCATTTGCTATACGTCGGGCACCACCGGCAACCCCAAGGGCGTGGTTTATACGCATCGCTCCAACGTGCTGCACGCCATGTCCGCATCCACGCCCGACATGCTGAATCTGTCGAGCAACGACACCATTATGCCGGTGGTGCCGCTGTTTCATGCCAATGGCTGGTCAACCGCCTATACCGCGCCGCTGGTCGGCTGCGCCATGATGATGCCTGGGCGCGATATGGCCCCCGCGGCCCTTTATGAATTGCTGGAAATGGGCGTCACCATGACCGCCGCTGTGCCGACGATCTGGCTGGGGCTGCTGCAACACCTGAAAGACAATGACCTGAAGCTGGGCACGTTGGAGCGGGTGATCATCGGCGGGGCTTCTTGCCCGCGTGCGGTGATCGAGACGTTCCAGAGCATCTACGGGGTCAAGGTGCTGCACGCATGGGGCATGACCGAAATGTCGCCGTTGGGGACGATCTGCTCGTTCAAGCCCGAAATCACCCGGATGTCGCCCATGGCGCAACTGGACGCACAAGATACCGTCGGCCACCCGCCCTATACGGTAGACCTGCGGATCACCGATGAAACCGGGGCGGTGCTGGACTGGGACGGAAAAACCCAAGGTGACCTGTGGGCCAAGGGGGCTGCGGTGGTGCAGCGCTATTTGAAGCAGGACAGCGATGCGCTGGATGCAGATGGCTGGTTTCACACCGGCGATGTGGCAACCATTGACCGGCACGGCTATGTGCGCATTACCGACCGCTCCAAGGATGTGATCAAGTCGGGCGGCGAGTGGATTTCCTCGATCGAGTTGGAAAACTGCGCCATTGCCCACCCCGACATAGCCGAGGCCGCCGCCATTGGCATGCCGCATCCCAAATGGGATGAAAGGCCGGTATTGCTGGTGCTGCCCCGCGCCGGAACCCGCCCGGATCGCGCTGAAATCATGGCGCTGCTATCCGAAAGGTTTGCCAAATGGCAGATGCCCGACGACATTCTGTTTGTGGACGAGATCCCGCATACCGCCACGGGCAAGATTTCCAAACTGACCCTGCGCGAACGCCTGAAAGCGATGGATTATCGCCTTCCCGATCTGGCTTGAGGGGCGCAGCGCATGACCGCACTTGAAAAATACGACCGGCTGGAAGCCATCGGAATCTGGCAGGAAACAAAGGAAGCACCGCCGCGCGAAGTGGTAGTATCTTTCGGCGACGCATCGCTGCAACTGACCGGCGGCAACGACACGCCGTTGACCCACTGGGCGCTGCTGGCCACAAGGGCCGTCGGGACAAAAGGCGAGGCAACGATCTGGTCACCCGACCCCGAACACGCCGAGACCTTGGCCATTACC
>JALXER010000248.1 GCA_027069385.1 Paracoccaceae bacterium | reverse complement strand
GCCCCGAGATCAGCGCCAGCGCAATTGCCGCCGTGGCATATTCGGGCGTGCCGACCGCCGCCAGATTGCCCACCACCGCCGACGTCATCAGCGAAACTACCGCCACCGGCCCCACCGCCAGCGCCCGGCTGGTGCCGAAAATCCCATAAGCCACCAGCGGCAGGATCGCCGCATACAGCCCCATTTCCGGCGGCAAGCCGGCCAGCAGCGCATAGGCCAGCGACTGGGGCACCAGCATGATCGTCACGATCAGCGCCGCCACCAGATCATGCGAGAAGTCATCGCGCGTATAGGTTCTGGACCAGTCCAGTATCGGGAAAAACTGTTTGATCATCGTGGCGCCCCTTTTGTTGCCCGGGAGAGATTATATTCAACTATCGAGATGTAAAGCCGAATTTCGCTTTGCCCTTGACCCCCGCGCGCCAAAGCGGTTTGATTTGCGCCAGTCATTCAGGAGCAGACCATGCACACCCCCGTCATTTCCGGCACCGGCGTTTTTACCCCGCCCAACGTGATCACCAACGATGAACTGGTCATCGCCTTTAACGCCTATGTTGACAAGTTCAACGCCGAAAATGCGGCGCAGATCGAAAGCGGCGAGGTCGAGGCCAAGGCCTATTCCAGTTCCGATTTTATCGTGGCGGCCAGCGGTATTCATCAGCGCTATGTGATGGATAAAACCGGCGTGCTGGACCCGAATGTCATGCACCCGTTGCTGCGCCAGCGGTCCGACGACGAACCGGGGATCATGGCAGAAATGGCGCTGGATGCCTGCCAAAAGGCGCTGGAGAAGGCGGGCAAGGTGGCGGCGGATATCGATCTGGTCATCGTCGCGGCCTCTAACCTTGAGCGGGCCTATCCGGCGGTCGCGATCGAGGTGCAACAGTTGCTGGGCACCTCGGGGTTTGCCTTTGATATGAATGTGGCCTGTTCCTCGGCCACGTTCGGCATTCAGGCGGCCAGCGATATGATCCGCGCCGGATCGGTGCGCGCGGCACTGGTGGTCAACCCCGAGATATGCTCGGGGCATCTGGAATGGCGCGATCGGGATTGTCATTTTATCTTTGGCGATGTCTGCACCGCAACGGTGTTGGAGCGCAAATCCGATGTGCAAGGTGCCCATTTCGATGTGGTCTCTACCCGCTGCCTGACGCAGTTTTCCAACAATATCCGCAATAATAACGGCTTTTTGCGCCGCTCCCGTCCGGACGGGGTGAGAGACCGGCGCGATATGCAATTCATGCAAAACGGCCGCAAGGTGTTCAAAGAGGTGCTGCCGATCGTGTCAAAACACATGCTTGGCCATCTGGCCGATGCCGGGTTCAGCCCCGATCAGCTTGACCGGATGTGGCTGCATCAGGCCAACAAGGCGATGAACGATTTCATCGGGCGCAAGGTGCTGGGGCGCGTGCCCGAACCCCATGAACAGCCCAATATCCTGCAAGAATACGCCAATACATCATCCGCCGGATCGATCATTACCTTTGCCAAGCACTCCGACGATCTGGAGGACGGCGCACTGGGGATTATCTGTTCTTTCGGCGCAGGGTATTCGGTGGGTTCGGTTGTGGTAAAACGGGCAACATAGCCGGTTTTTAGGGTAATGATTAATTTATATTCGAATATATCTATACTAATTCGAATACTTATCCTATGCTAGCCTGCAAGCACCCCCGCCCTGCAAAGAGGAAGCCCCATGTATCGTCGCGTCAGTTCAGGCCCGTTTATTGCCATAACCACCGCCGGGATCGTGATTGTCATGGCGCTGTTTACCTGGGTGATGTACGGCATGGCGCAGCGCGTGGTGACCATGGCCGACGTGATGATAGAGCTGAACGAAAGCTTTAAAACCATGGTGACGACGCAGGTCAATATGGCCAACGACATTCACGGCATGGGCGTCAACATCAAAGGGATGAGCGACAATATCGACGCGATGAACGCCAATATTTCCACCATGGGCACCGATATCGGCGCCATGGACGGCAGTATGACCGCCATGACCACCAGCGTTACCCAGATGAACGAATCGATTACGGTAATGACCAATGATGTGCGCAACATGGCCTTTAATATGGGCAAGATGACCAACGATATCGGCCGCGCAACCTATGCATTTTCGCAGCCCATGTCCTATATGTGGGGTAACGGGTTTCCGTTCTAGACCCGCTCTATTCTTGGTCAGCCCCTTAATAACATGAAAATAAATGCGACTCAGGCCCGAAATACTTGGCCTGAGTTACTTTTTACCATCTATTAAAATATAGCTCAAAACTTGTAGGTAAATATTACTTGCAAATATTCATATATGTGTTAGTTATTGCATTAACCAAAATAATAACTGACCATTAGCAATGTAAAAGACGACCTGTTGAAGTAATCAACGCGTTGGAACATAGCAAAGGGATAAAAATGACAGGGTTGAGAACGACATTTCTATTGGCTGGCTCGCTGTTGGTTGCGGCGTTTCCGGCTGCGCTTTTTGGTCAGAGCGAACAAGCCACAAGCCGCAATTTCGATACGGCGCTGATTACCACGACACAGGTTGGCGGCACCGCCACGGTGGGCGGTACGGTTATTCCTTATAAAGAGATCACCCTAAGCGCGCAGGTTCCGGGGCGCATCACCTTTCTGGCCGGTTTTGAAGGGTTCCACGCGACCGAGGGTCAGGCGCTGGTTTCAATCGATGACGACGGAATTCAGGCGCGACGCGCCGCCGCGATTGCGCAAATCCATCAGGCCGAGGCGGCGTTGCGTAACGCACAAATGCAATACTCGCGCGAGCTGTACTCGCCGCGGGTCAATTCGATTACCGGCATTCCGGGCATGGGTGCCCCTGCCCTGTTCGACCAGTTTTTTACCCGCGGCATCGCCGATATGGCCGGCCAAACCAGCCCGCAACTGGAACGTCAGGCCGATCTGTATGCCCAAGGCACCGGTGTTGCGCAGGCGCAATCGGCGCTGGTTGCGGCGCAGGCCAATCTGGACGCGCTGGATGCGCAGCTTCGCGACACCTCGCACCTTGCGCCGTTTGACGGTATTATCATAGAAAAATTCGTCGAGGTAGGCGACACGGTTCAACCGGGTATGCCGTTGATAAAATTTGCTTTTACCGACTATCTGCGCATCGTGGCCGATGTGCCCGTGCGCCTTGCTGCCGGGCTGGAAGTGGGCATGATCGTGCCCGCACGGCTCGATTCCGGCTCGGGCACGGTTCAGGCCAAAGTCGTACAAATCTTTCCGGTTGCCGACGCGCAGCGTCATACGGTGACGGTCAAATTCGACCTGCCCTTTGGCACACAGGGCGGCCCGGGCATGTATGTAGAGGTCACGGTGCCCGATGGCTCGGTGATTGCGCGCGCGCAAGCCGCGGTCCCGCCCGAAGCGCTGATCTGGCGCGGCAGCCTGCCCTCGGTTTTCGTACTTGAAAACGGCGAGCCTTCGTTGCGCCTGCTGCGCATCGGCTATCCGCTGCCCGACGGGCGTATTTCGGTGGTTTCCGGGCTTAGCGGCGGTGAACAGATCATTCTTAACCCTCCGGCCGACCTTGTGTCGGGCGGCAATTGATAACCCCCAACCAGAGAGGAGGATAACCCATGTCAGAAACGACACCGCAGAAATCCAAACTCGGGTTGGCCGGCAATCTGGCCAAGGGGTTTATCAACTCTCCGCTGGCGCCGCTGCTGCTGATTGCCTCTTTGGCGCTGGGGCTGATGGGGCTGGTGCTGACACCGCGTCAGGAAGACCCGCAAATTTCCGTGCCGATGGTGGATATTTTCTTTGAATATCCCGGCGCGTCAGCCCAGCAGGTTGCCAGCCTTGCCACCGATCCACTGGAACGGATGTTGTCGGAAATACAAGGGGTTAAGCACGTTTATTCGATGTCACAACGCGGCAGCGCCGTGGTGACTGTGCAATTCGAGGTCGGCGAAGAGCTTGGCCCTTCGCTGGTCAAGCTGAACGACAAGATCCAGTCCAACCTCAACCGTATTCCGCCCGGTGTTTCGATGCCGCTGATCCAGCCCAAGGGCGTTGACGACGTGCCGGTTGTCACCCTGACCCTGTGGTCGCAAGAGGTAGACGAGGCGATTCTGCGCACCCTTGGTCTTGACGTAATGCAGCGCCTGAAAGAGGTGCCCGGCACCTCGCAAAGCTTTATCACCGGCGGGCGCTCCGATGTGATTTCGGTGGAGATCTTCCCCGAGCGCATGGCCGGTTTCGGCGTCAGCATGGACCAACTGGCCCAGACCATCACCACCGCCAATTCCGAGCGCGGCGTCGGGATGGTCGAAGCGGGCGACAGCAGTTTCACCCTTTATACCGGCTCTTTTCTGCGCTCGTCTCAGGATATCGACAATCTGGTGGTCAGCGTGCCGGGCGGCAATAGCCCTTATGTGCGCGATCTGGCGCTTGTGACCGAGGGCGAGGACGACGCCAATGATCTTGTCACCTATTACACCGGCGGCGATTATACCTCTGATTCTTCTGAACGCGCACCGGTTGGTGCGCCGGCGGTAACCATTTCGATTGCCAAAAAATCGGGGACCAACGGCGTGACCGTGGCCGAGGATGTGCTGGCCTATGTGGAGCGACTGAAGGGCAGTCTGATCCCCGACAATGTGCATGTCGAAGTCACGCGCAACTATGGCGAAACCGCCAATGAAAAGGTGAACGAGCTAATCTTCAAGCTGTTCGTGGTCACCTTTGCCGTGACCCTGCTGATCTGGCTGGCACTGGGTGCCCGCGCCGCCATGGTGGTGCTGATCGTGATACCGGTGGTTATTCTGGTTACGGTTTTCTCGGCATTCATTCTTGGCTATACCATTGACCGCGTTAGCCTTTTCGCGCTGATCTTCTCTATCGGGATTCTGGTGGACGATGCGATTGTGGTGGTAGAGAACAT
>JALXER010000247.1 GCA_027069385.1 Paracoccaceae bacterium | reverse complement strand
CCTGCATCTTTGAGCGCTTCGACCCCATTTCTGCCCGGTCTTTTCGACACATTCAGAAGCCGGAGCGCGCAATAGCAAACCGGTTTATCCGGCGATCACCACGGCGGTATCGGTGTTGATCTCCAGATTGACCTGTGATCCGGCTTTGAACCGGTGTGCGCCGGCGATATGGCTTTCATCCACCACCATTTCAATGCCCGCCGCGTCGATCAGATAACGCATCTGGCTGCCCAGAAACTCGCGGTGGCGAACAGTGCCCGCGATGGTGCGTGCGCCGCTGTCTTTGGTCAGCGAAATGTTTTGTGGCCGCAGGATAATAGAGCCTTTCCCCAGCGCCGAAGCGTCTATGGGCAGGACCTCTCCGGTCTGGGTGGTGAAAACCATGCCCTGAGCGGCCTGACTGACTTCGCCGCGCAAAATGTTTGCCGTGCCCAGAAAATCAGCCACAAACAGGTTGGCCGGTTCGTCATAGAGCGTCTGCGGCGAGCCGATTTGCTGGATCACCCCGCCATCGAGCACCGCCATCCGGTCCGAGGTGGTGTTGGCCTCTTCCTGATCGTGGGTCACGAAAATGGTGGTCAGACCAAGCTTGCGTTGCAGGGCCAAAAGTTCGCGGCGCATTTCAACCCGAAGCGAGGCGTCAAGGTTGGAAAGCGGTTCATCCAGCAGCAACACCTTGGGTTCAACCACGATGGTGCGCGCCAGCGCGATGCGCTGTTGTTGCCCACCCGAAAGCTGGTTCGGCATCCGGTCCGCAAGGTGGGAAAGGCCGACCAGTTCCAGCGCCGCCTCTACCTTTGGCTTGATCTGGGCGGCCTGCATCCGGCGCTCTTTCAGGCCAAAGCCCACGTTTTCGCGCACCGTCATGTGCGGCCACAGCGCGTATGACTGAAACACCATGCCGACATTGCGTTTCCATGGCGGCAGGTCCAGCACGTCGACTCCGCCGATTTTGATGCTGCCTTTGGGGCGCGGCCCAAAGCCTGCAATGGCACGCAGCAGGGTGGATTTACCCGAACCGGACGGGCCGAGAAAGGCGAAAAACTCGCCGGGCTGGATCGACAGGTTCACCCCGCTAAGCACTTCGGTTTTACCGAAAGAAAGATAGAGGTCTTCAATGTCTATGCCCTGTTTTTCAGTGGTCATACTTCTCTCCCTTTTGGAGTTAATGGCTGTCGCCGGTTGTTTTGAATTTTTTGTCCCGCTCGATGATGAACTGCGACACGATCATGCCGATGGCCACCAGAATAACCGCGACAATCCCGAGCGCCGCACCGGCCCCGCGCCCCGACGGCGTTTGCATAAACAGGTAGATCCCGTAAGCAAGCGGCGCATCGGAATTGGAGCTTACCAGCATAATGGTTGCCGACAATTCCACGGCCGCCGTGGCAAAGCTGGTCACAAACCCGGCCAGAATACCGGCAGACATCAGCGGCACCACCACGCGGCGGATGGTGCGGAACTTGGTGGCGCCAAGGCTTTCGGCGGCCTCCTCCAGCGCGTTGCTGACCTGTTGAAGCGCCGCCGTGCAGGCCCGCAACGCATAAGGCAGACGCCGGATCATCAGCGCAAGCGCGATGATCACCCACCAGCTTGCCATGGGCGTGTCGGTAAAGGGAATGTTGACCCCGTGGAACATACGCAGATAGCCGATCCCCAGCACAACGCCAGGGACCGCCAGTGCCGCCGTAGCAAGATAATCCAGCCCTTTGCGGCCGAAAATGCCGGTGCGCAGCACGATATAGGCAATGGCCGTACCGATCGCCACATCCGCCGTGGCCGCAAGCCCGGCATAAAGCACCGTGTTAAAGATATAGTCTTTGGAGCCTTCCCACATCGCCACATAATTGCTGAGCGTATAGGCGTCGGGCAAAGGCGCGTAAGACCAGATCGTGCCAAAGGATAGCAGCAAAAGCCCGATATGCGGGGACAGCACCAGCAGCAAAATGAACCCGACCGCGCCGTAAGCCAGCACTTTTTCCGGCAGTTTCAGATCGCGCTTGGACATGCCGCCGCCACCCTTTTGCACGGTGGCATAGTCCTTGCCGCGCATAAACAGGAACGAGGCCCAAAGCGAAAAGATCGAGAACACCACAAGGATAAACGAAATCACATAGCCCATCGGGTCACTGATCCCGATAGAGGAAATCCGCAAAAACGCCTGCGGGGCCAGCATGTTGTTGACGTTCAGCAAAAGCGGCGTGCCCAGATCGTCGAACACTTTGATAAATACCAGCGCCGCTCCGGCAATATAGCCCGGCATCGCCAGCGGAAACACGATGCGGCGAAACAGGCGCATGCCCGATGAACCAAGGTTCTGCGCCGCTTCTTCCATGGAGCGGTCAATATTGCGCAAAGAGGCGGAAAGGTTGATCAGGATAAACGGGAAATAGTGGATGGACTGCACCAGAATAACCCCGTTCAATCCGTCCATAAACGGGATGTCAATTCCAAATTTATCGCGCAGTATCAGGTTGATAGAGCCGTTCCGGCCAAAGATAAGCTGCATGGCAACCGCGCCGACAAAGGGCGGCATGATCAGGGGAATAAACCCGAGGCTTTGAATAATGATCGAGCCGCGAAAGTTGAAACGCGTGGTGATATAGGCCAGCGGCAGAGCGATGACCGTTGCAACAACCACCGACATTGCCGACACATAAAGCGAGTTCCCGAAGCTTTCTCTAAACAGCGAGGTGGTAAAGAAATCGGCGAAATTCTGCAGGGTCAGGGCACCGGTTGCGGGGTCCTGAAAGGCCACAAACATAACCATGGCAACCGGCACGATCAGCAACCCGATAAGCAAAAGCGCGATCAGAATGGCAACAAGTTTGATGCCGCTGACGCTTGGAAAAAGAACAGCAGGCAGGCGGGCGGTGCGGGTGTGGTCGGGGGTCATGGGGCAAGCTCCGGTGAAGGGCAAAAAACGGGCCGCACCGCAAGGAACGGCCCGCAAAGGCGATTACATGGCGAGCGCTTGCTCGGCCAGTTCACGGGCGCGGGTGTAGTTTTCAACCACCATCGCATCCCATTCCTGCTCGATCTCGGCCTGACGCGGGCCAACTTCGTCGGTCTCTTTTTTACGCTTCTTGGTAAAAATACCGGCAAAATCGGGGTCAAGGCTTTGTGCCTCGGTGATCGGGTTGGCCTCGATCAACGCCCGTGCCTCGGCGATCAGGGCCAGCGCCTCGGCATTACCGCTATCCATGTGCTTGGCTTCGGCGGCCTGAATGGCCCCGACAGCGGCGCGCAGATCATCCAGACGATAGGTGATCATCACGTCGAACAAAGAGTTCACAAGGTTATAGCGTGCCCCCGATTTGGCTACATCAAAGCTGACCGCCGCGCCGATAGAGCTGTCCTCGAACGGGTTGGGAAAGCCCTCGGGCGCATTTGCATAGGTGGCCGGATTGACCGGCAGGCGCATGATTGCGGGATCCAGCAGCACTTGCTGGCCTTCGGGGGTCAGCAGGTATTCGATAAAGGTCACCGCCGCATCGCTGTTAGGCGCGTCCTTGACCACGGCGATATTGGCAGGCACCAGCGCGGTTACGGTCGGATAGGCGAAATCAACCGGAAAGCCCGAGGCCTTGGACGAGAAGCCGAAGAAATCAATCACGATCCCGAGGCCGAAGTTACCGGTATTCACCCCGTCCGGCACGCCAAAGCTGCGCTCGGTAACGGTAGAAAAGTTGCCCGCAATCCATTTCCATTCGGCCCAACCGGCATCCCAGCCCTCGCCTTGCAGCAGGGTTTCCACCGTAAGGTGCGTGGTGCCGGACCGCGACGGGGCCGACATGCCCACATGGCCGTGGTATTCCGGATTGGCCAGTTCCGCCCATTCCCGCGCCGGGTCCAGCCCGTTGGCAGCCAGATAGCGTTCGTTCCACATGATGCCGTAACCGGCAGCAGCAAAGCCGTAATAGTACCCGTCCGGATCGTTCAGCGGATAGGAACCGATGATATCGGGAATGCCCTCGGACGTTACCTCTACCGAGGCCAGCAACCCGTCGTTCTTAAGCACTTCGAACGCATCCGGCGCCGAAGCCCAGAAAACATCGGCGGTGTTTTGTCCGGCGATTTCCTGAATATACTTCACCCCGGCCGAGGTTTTCTTGTTCAGGATTTCCAGATCGATATCGGGATAGGCCGCCTCGAACGCGGCCTCGATCGGGGCGGTCATACTGTCGGGGAAAGAGGTGATCACAACCACCGTTTCCTGTGCAAAGGCAGCCCCTGCGGCCGCCACAAGGCCAAGAGCGGCCACAGAGCCGCGCAGATAATTTTTCATAATAGTCTCCCAGTTTTCTGCGATATGGTTTCGCAACACCCAAGGGATTAGCCGCCATTTTCGCCAAGCGCAAAATTTGGAAAACCGCCGCGGCAATCGGGCAAACTGGGTCAGATTTAACCCGTACAATCGGGCATTATTGACCCGAATCCAGCAGGCCAACCGCCCGCATGCGCAGATAAAGCCGCTTGCGCGGAATCATCAATGCTGCCGCTGCCTCGCCTTTATGGCCCCCCGATTGCACCAGCGCGGCCTGAAGCAAGGTGCGTTCAAAGCTTTGCATGGCTTCGTCATAAGAGGCCGCAGGCGCGACCTCGCCGGTGCCGAGCGTGGGGAACTGCACCTTAAGGCCGATCACCAGCCTTTCGGCCATATTGCGCAACTCGCGTACATTTCCGGGCCAGTGATAGCTTTTGAACGGCTTCAGATCCTCGGCCGTAATGGCCGGCAGCCTGCGCTTGAACCGGCTGGCAGCATCGCGGATGAAATATTCAAGCAGCACAAAAACATCATTGCCACGGTCCCGCAGCGGCGGCAGGGTTATTTCGGCTACGTTCAGCCGGTAATAGAGGTCGGGGCGCAAGCTTTCGGCCGCCTGGCTCGCGTCGGGGGCGGTTGCAATCAGGCGCGGC
>JALXER010000246.1 GCA_027069385.1 Paracoccaceae bacterium | reverse complement strand
GGGGTTAGCTGACCATCTTCATAAAACAGGATCACATCTTGGGATGCGGGGATGGTCAGGTTCCGGCCGCCAAGCCCGATCTGCATTTCAACCTCGCCAAGGTCCAATGGCGGATTTGCCGGCCGGATATGCAGCCGGATATGGCCGATATCGTTGTCGGTGGTCGAGGATTTCAGGTCAAATATCGCGCTGTCATAGGC
Organism: Paracoccaceae bacterium; assembly: GCA_027069385.1. GTDB lineage: Bacteria > Pseudomonadota > Alphaproteobacteria > Rhodobacterales > Rhodobacteraceae > UBA3077. The sequence continues at coordinate 4,759 of JALXER010000246.1, read as the reverse complement.
TTCCAGCCCCGTTAACAACTGACCGTTTTGTACTCGCAGAATGTTGGCGCGGGTTTCCATTTCGGCCAGAACCAGCGTCGCGCCTTGGGTTGCTTTCAGGGTGCTGGCACCGGTGGCATCGGCCAGCGCCGCCTTGTCAAACAGCGCCACCGGCGCGCCGATTTGCGTTGCCGGTTTGCGCAACAGATGCACAAGGCGGCGATGCACATGCAGCGGATAGCGCCGTTGCGCCAGTGGCGGGGTAATGGCGCGAACCCCTGCCATTGTCCCGAGCGCCAGACCGGTATCGCGCGCATACCCGCGCAGGTCGGAAAGGGCAATCGGGCCGTCATCGCTGGCAAGTTGCGACAGGTCGCGTGCGGTGCGCACCCATTGCGCAAAGGTAAAATCGGACATCTGCGTAGCGCGCAGCGGGCGCGGGCCATTCAGGTGCAGCGGCCCTTGTGCTTCAAGCACCGCGCTGGCCAGCAATTGCGGCCGGTTATCCTGCCCCGCGCCGACCGGCTCGGGCGGTTTGGCAAATGCGCAGACCCGCAGGCGGTTATCGCCCAGCGGCTGAAACAACAGCGCCTCTATTTCGGCCCCGCTGCCATTGGCGTTATAAAGCGACACAACCCCGTCGCCGCCATCCTTGTAAAGCGCGGTTCGCCGGATTTGCAGATAGGTGCGGTTGGCCTCTAACAGGTCAGTGTTCAGCGACAGGGGCTGATCGGCGATTTCTACCCATGTTTCGCGATCATCCGGCAAGGTGTCGGAGGTCAGCGGGGTTGCATCCCAGCACCAGTCCGGATCGGCATAGCGGGCCAGCGAAATACCGGCAAAGCTTTCCTCTAGCTCGGCCAGATCGGCGCCGGTATTCGGGTGCAGCAAAGACAGATGCAGCAGGTATTGGCTGTTGGCATAGGCGGGATTGCGGGTTTGGGGGCTGTCGAAATGCAGCCCCACCGGACCTTCGGGCCGGATGGTGCAGGCCAGCGAGGTATGATCTCGGATCGGGAAATAGGACAATCGCGGGTCGGGGCCGATTTCCTTGCGCAGGCCGTTCAGGTGCAGCTTTGGCCCCGTTTCATGCGTTTCAAAGTTGAAGGTGTTGGTGACCAGCAGGTCGGCAATCATCCGTTCGGCAAGGCCCAACTGGCTGTTGGGTGGTTCGTTCAGCACGCAGGCTATGGGCGGCGTGGCCGAACCGGGGTCGATCCGGCGCTGCACTGGCAGGTGGGCGCGCAGTTGCGGGCGGGTTAGCGGACCGGCGGCAAGGTCGGCCAGAATGGCTATTCTAGCGGTAAAGCCCGCGGTTTCGCGCGTGGTGGGGCTGCCGCGCTTCATCGCTGGCGCATAGCGCGACAGCAGGGTCAGGCGATGGCGCAGATAGGTGGCGGCGCGCTCGGGCCAGTCAAACGACCAAAGCGGCGTTGCTTCGGGGGCGGGGAGCAGGCGCACGCGCACCTGCTTGCCATCATCCGCCCCGCGCCCGACAAATGCATCGGTTTCAAAGGCATCAATATCGCCCGCATTGTTGTTTTGCGGCGTGGCCGGATCGGCGGCGCTGCTGATCGCCACCACCGGCCCGCGCGGTTCCATGCCGCGTGCCGGGGAAATATGCGTATAAAGCGGGCGACCGGTGGGGCGCGCCTGCTGGACCAGCAGTTCGGCCTGTGAAAAAAGCCGCAGATCGCGCGACGGGGTGGCGGTCAGGGCATAGGCGCGGGTGTTGCCGCTGGTCGATATGCGCAAGCTGTCATCAGGGATCGGCGCGGTTGAGGCAAGGCCGGTCATTACCTCTATGTCCAGCTTGACCCCGTCAAACAGGGTAAATTCGCCGCTATGCCCGCAAGACAGGTCTTTGATGCGCGGATCAAAGGCGCGATCATTGGTAAACAGCTCGGTTTTGACCGCAGGGCTGACCCAAAGCCGCGCAATCTGCCCTTCGGGGACGTGCAGGGTTTCAGCGTTCAGGCCAAAGTTGGTGCCGCCATGAATGTGCAGATCAATGCGCGCCGCATCCAGAATTGTGTCGATGGTTGATTCAATAGCGGGCAGCGCCGCGATTATTCCGCCTGCATCTTCGGGGATGGGCGTCGGGGTGATGTAGCGATAGGGCGAGATGGCGACAAATTGTTGGTCGGCTGAATTTTCGGGGGCGTCGGTCAGGCGGTCGGTAATGACCGCCCCCAGCAAAAAGCCCGAAACCGCTGGATCGGGCAGGGCGTTCATTTTGTCCAGATAGGTGCTGTTGCCCATGGTCTCGAAAATGGTGCGGGCTTCGCGCAGCCATTCCAGCAAGGCGGGGGCGGTATCATTCATACCGGTTGCCTGCTGCCACAGCGTTTTGTTTGACGCCCAGCATTCCAGATCCATAAAGGATACGCGCGGTGCATGCAGGGTAACGGTGCGGGTGTGGGGATGGTTCCAGCCAGTTTCATCAGGGGCCAGCAAGATATGCTGCGCGGTGCGGCTGGCCGAATCCTGCCCCTTTTCATGGGCCGGATCGTCAAAGGAAATCACCCCGTTTTGGCCGTTAGCAAGGCAGTAAAACCGCAGCCAGGCCGAGGTTTCATCAATCGCAGGAAGCCTGAATTTATGGATTCCGTTCTGGCTGGCGGGGGCAGGCAAGGGGGTGCTGTCGGGGTTGAAAAGGCTGATAACCAGATCACTGACGGGCCGCCCGCCAAGGTCCAGCCCGGTTAGCATCACGCGGTTCGGGGCCGGTTCAGGCGGTGCAATATCGGTTTCGACCAACCACAATTCAGTAACTTCGCCGGTCAGCGCGCCGGTGCCGTCGGCAAGGCGGAACAGGTCCAGATGGCGTGTGGTCTCGGGCAGGTTTTCCAGCGCGAGTCGCGGGGCATCCAGCGCCAGCGGATGCAGGCCCTCGGGCAGCGGTTGTGCGGGCTGCGCGCCGGTTGTGGTGGTTTGGGCAATCGTGGTCCGGCGCAGATAAGGGATGCTCTCGACGGGGTGAAAGGCGCCGTTGGCAGGGTTTTGCGGGATGAACCGGGATCCGTTTTGCAACGCAGCGGGCAACACGCCCGAGGCCGGAATCCAGAAACCGGACAGCCCGTATTTCATGCCATAGGCCAGTTCGGGGATGCGAATATCTGTGGCGTCGGTGTCAACCTCGTCAAGGGTGAAACCGGCAATTTTGGCCGCGATTTCGGGGTCCAGCCCCTGATTACCCGCGCTTGCGGGTTTGGCCGGGCTGGAAAGCGGCGCGCCGGTAAAGGGCATGAACAGGCCCTCGGCACCGGGGGAAAACACCGGCAAGGTCGGGTCCACCGCGACCGGAGCATCACTGCCCACCCCGTTCGCATGGATCAGGCAGGCATGTTGTGCGCCACTGCTGTTGCCGTCTGTATCGTGCCGCTCTACCAGAAAGCCCAACCCGCTGATCTGCGCGCCTAGCTGATCAAAGGCGTCGGGGTCGGGCGAATTGCCTAGCGGAATACGCAGCGGTTGCGGGCTGGAATCGGGGCGAAATGCGCGTGTGGCCGGTGTTTGGGCGGTCAGTTCCGCCACGCGGGTTGCTCCGGCGCGATCAAGGGCTGCCCTCATGGCTTTCCGGTTGGGCATCGGCGCGGCGATGCAGACATCAAAAAGCGATTTCAGCGGCCCATCGGGCGCAAATCGCCGGGTGAAAGGGTTAGCGGAAACCAGCGTGTCGCGCAGGTCGGTAACGCTGGTGCTGTCCGAGGCCTGAATGATTGCCGCCATCACCTCTACCCCGTAATCGCGCCGCAGCGCCTCGGGGGCGTTGAACGGACCGGCAATATCGGCGCGAAAATCGGCATAAAGGCGGGTAAGCGCGGCCTGATCATGCGGAATGCCGGTATCGGGCAGGTCAACCGAGAATTGTTTATCGTTCAAAAACGCACCGTCGAATTGCGCCAATAGCCAGGTTTCGGCGCTGTCCTCGTCCTCCAGCATCAGGGCCAGATCGCCCAGTTCCTGCGAAAGCGTATCAAGATCGGCCTGCCATGCATCCCATGTGGGGTTTTCGGTCGGAGCGTCTTTGGTTAATGCGGAATCGATCAGATCAAGCGGGATGATCGACTGGATGCTTTTATTCAGTTGCGCCATATCCAGCGCGCCCAGATGGGCCCTGATTGCGGTATGCAGATGGGTGTATACGCGGTCCTCGTCAATGCGCAATGCGGGGTTTTGTTCCTCGAAATAACCTGCGATACGGCGCGAAAGGCGTTGCAAAACAAGGCTTTGGCGCGTGACCTTGGTTAGGGTGTTATGCACGGGCAATAACAGGCCACCGATCAGGATATCGAACATCGAAACTGCCGAGGCGCGCTTGATCCAGTGCAACACATCGGCGGGGCATTCGGTTTCACCGGTCAGTTCTTTACCGGCCAGCGTGGCCACCAGTTCGGGGTCGCGCACCACTTGGCCAAGTACCGTTGCGGGCCAAAGCAGGGTCGGGGCGTGTTCCTCTAACCGCGTCAGAAAGCGGGCGGTCTTGTCGGCATCGGCGGGCAGGGCGACCCCGCCCTTTTCGTCAAGCATTGACGGCAACAAGGCCGGATCAAACGCCGCGACGGGCGCAGTTTTCAGGGTAAACGCACCGGCGTTATCGGTGATTTGAAGCATATAGACCCCGTTATCCACGGCGGTAACGCCAACCGTCGGGGGCTGTTCGCCCGCGGAAAACACGATCACATGGGGTAGGGTCGGGTCAAGGTCGGCGTCTGTGCCAAGCACGTTCATCAAGCCGGCATTTTGCGGCAGCGGAGCGGGCCATTTGGCCGTGGTG
>JALXER010000245.1 GCA_027069385.1 Paracoccaceae bacterium | reverse complement strand
CCTTGGGGGGCTGTTCGCCCGCGGAAAACACGATCACATGGGGTAGGGTCGGGTCAAGGTCGGCGTCTGTGCCAAGCACGTTCATCAAGCCGGCATTTTGCGGCAGCGGAGCGGGCCATTTGGCCGTGGTGCGCAGCAGGTCAAAGGCGCTGGCATTGTGCATGCTGGCCTGCGAATCATCCTGACCGGACGGGGTTGAAAAAAAGCGGATGGGGGTGTCCCCGGCCAGTTCCCGAAACCCGTCATGCGCGTTGACCAGCCAGCGAAAAACCCGCGATCCCGTGCCTTTTACCGGCGAATGGTCGCGGGTCAGGGCAGCGACATGCACCGGCTGGCCCGCAGGGGGAAGGCCGAACAGGTCAAAGCGACCCTGCTCCAGTTGTTCAAGAAAACCACGGGTTATAGCCCGGCCGTTGGCGTCATCCTCGTCCAGCACTTGCAAGGAAAGATGCGCCGAAAACATATGCCGGTCGGGTGCAACCCCGTGCAGGGCCGAGGGTTCGGCCATGGCGGAAAGGTGGATAATTCGGGTCATGCTTGACTCCTCGCTTTGGCAAGATTTCGGACTTTGGCTACGGCTTGGGCGGCCTTGAAATCGACATCGGTCTGGTGGTCGATCTGTCTGGTTGCCTTGCCGTCGCGCAATTTGTAGGTCACGCGGGTTGAATAGCGCAGCTTGAAGAACCGCGAGATCCGCACCGAGACACTCAATTGCCCCAACCCGTCAATCTGGCCGTTCTCGCGATAGCTGATCGACAGGCGCAGCCCCAGATAGACCGTGACCAGCCCCCACAAAGACACGTTTCCGGCGATCACCAGCAGCACCGAAACCGACAGCCCGTCATCGGCCAGCGCCGGCCCGCCAAGGCGTTTTTGATAGCGCAGCAGGATGGAAAGTAAGATAAACACCGACCCCGCCACCGGCCCGAAGGCAAAGCCGAGCGCCGCCGACCCGCCAACCCCTGCCTCGACCACCACCATTAACTGGCTGTCAAACGGGCGGTATTGCGTATCGACCTGAATATAGCCCGTGCCGCCGATCACAAAGATAGAGAACACAAACGGCAAGTCTTTGCGCGACAGGTTGAACCGGTTCGAGATGATGAAATCCGGATAGGCCCGCAGCGAAAACCGGTTGGCAATCTGGATATTGGATACCCCCGACGTGCCATAGATCAGCGACACCGGCGGCATGGTAAAGATATGCTCCACCCCGACAGGAACGCCGCTTTCCTTGATAAACTTCAACCCGCCCGCGTCATCGCCAAAGATCGACCCGAGCGTATCCTGAATAAACTTCATCGACTTGTGGATCTTGATCTTTTTGGGATCAAGGCTGAAGTCCAGCTTGCTCGCGCTCGAATAGCGGATCGAAACGTCGCTAAGCGTAACCAGAACCTGCCCGCCAACCACCGCTTCGATGGTGGTTTTCAGCTCGGCCGTGTCGGTGGTTTCCACCTTGCGCGTGCCTTTGCTTGCCTCGGCACGCACCCGCGCACCCAGATGGCTGTTGCGCAAAAACAGGGTGAACGGACCAAGCGAGAACATCTTTTCGCGCTTGGGCAATTTGATATCTACATCGACTTGCACCCATGCCCGCCCGGCCTTGATATCCAGATCGTGGCTGATCCTGACCGCATCCGTTACGCTTGATGGCAACTTGGCCGAGGGCAGCATGTTGGAAATGTCGATACCGCCGAAATCGGGCAGCAGGTTGCGCAGATAATCACCGGCGGGCTTTTTGATATTCAGACCGTCGCCGAAACTGTCAAACCTGAAATCCAGCCCCAGCGCGTGCAGCGCATCGCCCAGTTGGTCGAATGTGCCTTGCAATTCGGGGGTTTTCAGCAGGTCTTTGGCTTCGTTCATAACCACCCTGATCCGGTCGGCATTGGCCTTTAGCGCCGCGATTTCAGGCGCTTGGGTTGCTGCGCTAACCAGTTGCAGCGCCAGCCCGGGCAGGTCGCCAAGGGGCGCGTCGCCGATCTGGCCGATCAACTCGGCCCCCCGATCGATATAGGCGCGCACATGGTCGTTTGCTTCGACAAGCTGGTTGGCCGCAGCGGTAGCCCTGCCGATCAGCGCGCGGGTGCTGGCGCGAAGGGTGCCAAGGTATTCCGCCGCATTGTCCAGATCACCAAGCACAGCATCGATTTGCGCCTTCAGATCATCCAGCGACAGGTATTCATTGATTGCCCTGATGACATCTTTCGCTTCGCCCAGCAATACCGCCTTGATCCCCATGGCCTGTTCGCACAGGGTTGCGACGCTGGCAATGGCAGGTTCGGGCAGGGTGGTCAGGGTGTTTAGTGCCGCCTCGATATCGTCGGCAAGTTGGCGCAATCGGTCTTTGCCCTCGGCTTTCAGCGCCTCTGTTTCATCGGGGAGCGCGGCAAAAACCCCGTCGATCACCGGGTTGATCACCGACATAAGCGAGGCTTCAAACGCATCGGGCAGGGCCAGTTTCGCGCCTTCAAGAGCGCTGCCAAGTTCGCCCAGCCAACCATCGGCAGCCTTGCCCGCGCTTTGGGCGATGCCGTCCAGCGCAAGGATTTGGCCGTTGGCCCAGCCTTCGGCACTGGAAATCGCCGCCTCCAGAATGGCCACGGCCCCCTGTAATTCATGGGCAATCCGCGTGGCAAGGGCGCTAAGCTCGCGGGCCGGTTTGGTCAGGGCCTCCACCGGTTGACCAAGCTTTGCAAACACGCCGTCGCCGAAACCCTGCGCGGCGTTGTCCATTTCATCCAGCGCCGCTTGCGCGCCGTTCAGCGCGGCAGAGATTTCGCCCGACAGGGTATCCGCACTGCGCGCCAGCGCGCCAAACTCGGTATCGGCAAAGGCTTGGGTATGGGTCAGCGCTGTTTGGGCATCAGCCTTTAATTTATCAAAATCAATGGACTGCGCCGCATTGTTGATCTTGTTAAACACCTTGTGCATCGGGCCGTTCGCGTCAGGTTCTTTGGTGTCGATCTTGGCCAGAACGTCGGCAAGCACTTGCCCCACCTTGACGGTAGATGGCATGTCGGCAACCTGTTTCGACAGGGCAGAGCTGTGATCGAGCAGCAAGGCTTGCAGGCTGCCAATCCGGCGCTGTGTTCTGGCATTGGCCGCCAGTTGTTGCGCCATTACGGTTGAAATCCGCCCCCCGAGGGCGCGGCTGGTGCTGTCCAACTCGGTCGCAAAACGCTGGCGGGCCTCGTCCAATGCTTTCCCGGCTTCAAGGCTGGCGGAATCAAACGCCTGTTGCACCTGTTTTAGCGCGGTGTCGAGCCGGTTAAGGGACCACGGTTTGGTCCGGTCGTATTGCTGGCGCAGCGCCGCCACCCTTGCGCTGGCCCGGCCAAGCGCCGCAGCGGCCTGAGCGCGCCAGTCGCTGACAATCGCGCGGGCATCGGCGACATTGGCCTGAATGTTACCGATCCCTTCGGACAGATTGCCAAGGACGGGCCGCATCTGTTCGGCAATTCGCGAATCCAGTTCGTGGCGCAAATCCTGCTTGCCGCCGATCTGGTCCAGCATCGCCAGCGTATCACCAATCGCTTGCCGCATCACCCGAACCAACAGCATTTTACGCCGCAACAGCCCGTCACCAAGCCGGCGCGCCGCTGCTTTGCAATCGGCCTTGTCGGCGTCAACGGTTTTTCCAATCAGGTCGCGGGCCTTGTCGGCAAAGGTTTTTGCATCCGTTAGCGCGCCGCCGTATTCTGCAACCAGTTTACCGGCATCCAGCGCGGCAACCCCGTTTTTCAAGGCGTTCAATAGCTGTTCTTTCTCGGCATTTGGTGTATCGGCGCTGATACCCGATACCGCCGCCAATGCTTGCGCCACCGCGCGGACCTGCGGGTGGTTATCGGCATTTACCGGAAAGGCCAGTCCATCGGGCAAGACGGTTGGCGGCTGGTCTGCGCGGGCTTTCAGGCCTTTGCTCAGCGCCTCGGGCAATTTGGCGGCTGCGGGGCGGCGCGACAGGGTGACGCTTTGGATCCCCGCATAAAGCGGCTTTTGGCCACGATTCGCGTTCAGCCGCGTACGCATGGCTCCCGAAGCAACCCGCCAAGTATAGCGTCGCATCCCCGGTAGCAGCCGCGATGCCGCGGTGCGCCGTTCATCCGCGTCAACTGCCGGTTCCAGCATTGGCAGCATGGTTTCAATTACCTTGGCCTGTGCCAGCGGGCTGTAATCCACCCCTTGGCGCGCGGGCCACGCATCGGTATCGACCCCCAGATCAGCCGCCGTTTTTGCGTCGGTGGTGAAATAGAGGTTCCCCGCATCCAGACAATCATGCATGGCACGCGGCGCATGGCCGCTGCCCTCGGCACTGGTGATAAAACCCACATCGGGATAGGGATAGACCTGCGGGCGCAGCGCGGCGGCATGACGGTTCCAGAGCGGGACCTCCCAACCGAAATCGCCCAGATCGCGGCCCCAGTCGCTGTTCACATGGATGATTTTTGAGTTGAACCGCACCGCCTCCAGAAATCCGGCCGAGCGCCGGTCGGCGTTGACCATGTCGGGATAGTGGCGAAAAGGTTCCAGCAACTCGATGTATTCCTCGGCCTTGCGCAACACCGGTCGACGGCTACGCTCGGGCTGGTTTTGGGGGGCAAACTGGGCCGATGGCGCGGTAGAGCGTTCATAGATCACCACATGTTTGGCGCGGTGCCACAGCACCCCGATGCGGCCGATCACCTCGATCCGGTGACGGTGGAGAAACCCGTCTTGGGTCGAGGTGATCACCGACACCAACCCGTTGACAAAGCTGACCTTCTGCTCGCCAGACACGCCAAGCGGTGACAGGGCGATATTGTTCAACTCGCCGTCGCTGCCTTCGGGGTTGTTCGCGACTATCTGCGCAATATTGGCCGATTCCAGCGGCCAGAGCGCCCCGCCCGCCAGACCGTGATCCGCAAAGCGCACCGGATCAAGCGGCCCGTCGCTTCGGGGGCGTGGGGTCAGTCCGGCGGGTGGTTTAAGC
>JALXER010000244.1 GCA_027069385.1 Paracoccaceae bacterium | reverse complement strand
AATATCCGGCCAAAGACCGAGCGGGGCACGCGCTCCTCGAACCCGCCATTCACCACCAGATTGAGCGCCCACCAGAATGACGGAAACAACGCCTTGCGCGCCGGCAGGTCGAAATAAGCCTGCTTTCGCCGCTCGAACCACCACATCAGCATGCCCCCGGCAAACAGCGCCGCAAAGGACAGCGCGATGGCGCCGAGCAGGTCTTTGGAAAACAGCGCCCTCCAGATAGAGCCGCCCTGATCGGCGTGCACCATGATCTGCAGGCCCGAATCAAATATCGGCTGGCTGAAATCGAACCGTTCCTCGCGGGCGGCGGTAATAGAGATATTGGCAATCGCCGCATCCGCATCGCCGCGCGCCACCATGTCCAGCATTTCCGAAAACTGGTCAACGCGGATCACCTGATAGTCACGGCCCATATCGTCCATCAGCCTGGCCCACAGGTCGAGGCTGAACCCGCTGTCATCCGCCATGGAAAACGGCGGGCGGGTCACGGTGACCACGCGCAGATCCTGCGCTTTGGCCAAGGGGGCCAGAAAACCGGCCAGAAAAACCGCAATCATTATCAGGCGCATTTTACATCCTTTGCTGAACCGGTCTTTACTATGCCAGACAAACCGGGGCGATCACAATCGAACAGTTGTCGCAACAAGGATTGTGAAATCGCCCGCAACGCACTAACACTTTGCCCATATTATGCAAGGAGCCCCGCAATGACCCCGACCGACCCCGTCAAACTGACCGCCGATCTGGTGCGGTGCCCGTCTGTTACACCGGCCGAAGGCGGCGCGCTGGTGCTGCTGGAACAGGTCTTGTCCGAGGCCGGATTTGCGGTAACCCGCGTGGACCGGGGCGAGGTTTCCAACCTGTTTGCCCGTTGGGGCGCGGGGGCGAATGGCCGCACTTTCGGCTTTAACGGCCATACTGATGTGGTGCCGGTCGGCAATCGCGATGACTGGACGCATGACCCGTTCGGGGCCGAGATTGTCGGCGGCTTTATGTACGGGCGCGGCACCACCGATATGAAATCGGGCGTGGCTGCCTTTGTTGCCGCTGCCATCGATTTTGTCCACGAGACACCGCCGGACGGCTCTATCGTGATTGCCATTACCGGCGACGAGGAGGCCGACGCCATCGATGGCACGGTTGCTATTCTGGACTGGATGGAGGCCCGCAACGAACGCATCGACCATTGTCTGGTCGGAGAGCCGACCTCGCCAAGCACCATGGGCGAAATGATGAAGATCGGGCGGCGCGGCTCTATGACCGCGTTCTTTACGGCCAGCGGTGTGCAGGGGCATGCGGCCTATCCGCATCGGGCCAACAATCCGGTCCACGCCATGGCGCGGCTGCTGGACCGGCTGGCCAGTCACGAGATGGATCAGGGGACCGAACATTTTGACGCCTCGACGCTGGCGGTGGTGACGGTGGATACCGGTAATCCGGCCACCAATGTGATTCCGGCAACCTGTCGGGCTACGGCGAATATCCGTTTCAATGACGCGCATAGTTCGGCCAGCGTGACCGAATGGCTGCGGGCCGAGATTGACGCGGTCACCGCCCAAACCGGCGTGGCGTTTGATCTGCGCATCAAGGTATCGGGCGAAAGCTTTATCACCGCGCCGGGTGAGCTGTCGGCACTGGTGGCCGGCGCGGTCAAGGCCGAAACGGGTATAGAGCCCGAGCTTTCCACCTCGGGGGGGACATCGGATGCGCGCTTTGTGCAGCATCACTGTCCGGTGGTCGAATTCGGGCTGGTGGGCAAAACCATGCACGCGGTCGATGAACGGGTCGAGGTGGCGCAGATTGGCCAGCTAAAGGCGATCTATGCACGGATTCTGGCCGACTATTTCGCATGAGGCGAGGCCGGCTGATCATCATGGCCAAAGCGCCGGTGGCCGGAAGGGTGAAAACCCGTCTGGCCCGGGGTATCGGCGCGCCGGCGGCGGCAAACTGGATGCGGCAGCGGCTGGGCAGGCTGGCGCGCGAGGTGGCGCAGGACCGGCGCTGGGATACCCTGCTGGCGGTCAGCCCCGATTACAGTATCAATGCGCCCATCTGGCCCCGTCTGCCGGTCATAAAGCAGGGGGGCGGCGATCTGGGTGCGCGGATGCGGCGCTTGCTGTTGCACCCCGGCACGGGGCCGGTAGTGGTGATCGGGGGCGATATTCCCGGGGTGAAGGCGTGCCATATTGCGCGTGCATTCAGGGCGCTGGGGGATCATGAACTGGTGTTTGGTCCGGCAACCGATGGCGGGTTCTGGCTGGTCGGGGCCAGACGCGGGGCGCAACCCCTGCCTTTGCGCCTGTTTCAAGGCGTGCGCTGGTCCTGCTCCGATACGCTGGCGCAAACCATTGCCACGGCCGGGGATGCCCGCATCGGGCTGGTGGACCGCCTGCAAGACGTCGATACCCCCACCGACCTGTTGCGCCTTTGACCAAAAGGAATCGCGCGCAAGCGCGCGATACACGATTAGCCGCCCACGGGCGGCAGTTGGCGCTTGGGGTGGCTGTTGCGCCCGCATTCCGTCAGGAATGCTCGGTGACGAGGTGGGCCGTTTACGGCTCGCCGAGGAGGCGACCGCCGGTCAGGGTTGCAGGGCGTTCTCTATAATCAGTGCTTCGCCGGTCTGGTTAACGGCCACCAGATCGAACCGGCAGGGCGCGTTCAGGCTGGCGTGTTGCGCAAGGTATTGCTGCGCGCAGGTTATCAGGCGCAGTTGTTGTTTGGGGCCAAGGGCGCGCAGGGCGTGGTCATGGGTTTTGCTGGCTTTGACCTCGACAAAGATAATCTGGTCATCGAGCCGCACAATCAGGTCGATTTCGCCGTCAGGGGTTTTCCAGCGTCGGGCCAGCAGCGTTGCACCGCGCGCCTGGTAGCTGCGCAGAGCGATGTCTTCGGCAGCGAGGCCGTTATGATAGGACCGGCTGCCCGATCTCATGATTTCACCAGATGCAGCGCGCGCTGGTAGAGCGGTTTGCGCGGCAGATCAAACATCGCTGCCACCGCCCCCGCCGCATCCTTGACCGAGCCGCTTTGCAGCGCATTCAGCAGGGCCGCGTCAATTTCGGCGTCGGTCAGGGCGCGCTTTTCGGGCGGGCCGACAACAATTACCGCTTCGCCTTTGGGGGCGGGTGCGTCGTCATAGTGCTGCGCCAGTTCGGCAAGGGTTCCGTGACGGACTTCCTCGAACTTTTTGGTTAGTTCGCGGCACATGGCGGCGGGGCGGTTCGGGCCAAACATTTGCGCCATATCGGCAAAGCATCCCGAAAGGCGTTTGGGATTTTCATAAAATACCAGCGTTGCGGGCGTGCTGGCGAACTCGGCCAGAAACCTTTGGCGGGCAGCGGTTTTGGTCGGCGGGAAACCGCCAAACAGAAACCGGTCGGTGGGCAATCCGGCCACCACCAGCGCGCTTAGCACCGCCGAAGCCCCCGGCGCGGCGGTCACGCCCAATCCGGCCCTGCGCACATCCTGCGCCAGCTTGAACCCCGGGTCGGCAATCAGCGGCGTGCCTGCATCCGACACATAGACCACGCTTTTCCCTGCTTTGATGTCGCCCACAAGGCGCGCGCGCACCGCCTCGCTGCTATGGTCGTGATAGGCCAGCAACGGCCGCCCGTTCAGCTTGATTCCGTGGATATCCATCAGCTTGAGCAATTGCCGCTTGTCCTCGGCCACCAGCACATCGCCATGCGCAAGAATGTCGAGCGCCCGCAGGGTGATATCGCTAGCGGTTCCGATCGGAGTTGCCACCAGATATAGTGTTGCGCTCAGGTTTGGGGCCATTCCCGCCATGTCGGAATTCCAGTCGTTTACTTGTTCTGCCCAACCCTTTACCCTTGGCGCGACCCCGAGTCTATCTGTCGGGCACCGGAATGCTGCAATTTGTGAGGTACCATGTCTTTGTTAAATACATTTCTTTTACGCCCTTTGATCGCGCTGGCCGCGGTTTTGTTATTGAATGCCTGTGACGAGCTGCCCGCGGGCAGCGGATCGGCGGCGGTAGATCCGAATGCGCCCGTGGCGGTGGCTTTGCTGGTGCCGCTGGGGGCCGGTGACGGAGTGACCGAGCAACTGGCGATGAACATGGTCAACGCGGCCAAGATGGCGGTTGCGGATGTCAGCAATGCCAATATCGACCTTCGGGTTTACGAAACTGCCGGTGATGCAGGGGCTGCCGGTGCCGCCGCTGCGCGCGCCATAGAGGAAGGCGCCCAGATCATTCTGGGGCCGCTCTATTCATCAACCACCACCGCCGTTGCCGGGGTGGCCAAGGCCGCCGGAGTCAACGTGATCAGCTTTTCCAACAATCCGGCAGTGGCCGGGGGCAATGTGTTTGTGCTGGGCATTACCTTTGACAATATCGCCGACCGGCTGGTTGCCAACAGCATCGGAGCCGGTTTTGCCAATTTCGCCATTGTCCATCAGGAAGGCATAGAAGGCGAGGCCGGACGTGCCGCCGTTGCGGGGGCGATCAACCGTCAGGGCGGCACCTTGACCGTGACCGCACATTATCCGCTGCAACTGCAATTGATGGGCGAACAGGCCAGCGGCATTGCCGAGCAATTGCGCGGCAGCGGTGCCAATGCGGTTTTCTTTACCGATTCTCCGCTGGGCGGGCTGGGCTTTATCACCGCGTCGCTGGCCTCTAACCGGTTCCGCACCAATCGCGATGCGCAGTTTATGGGCCTGACCCGCTGGGACAGCTCGGACGAGGTGCTGGTTACGCCCAGTCTGCAAGGCGGCTGGTTTGCGGTGCCCGACCCGAATCCGTTGCTGGAATTCCAGACCCGCTATCAACTGGCCTATGGCACCGAGGCCCACAGCCTGTCGGGGCTGGCCTATGACGGGGTTGCCGCCGTGGCGGCGATGATCCAGGCGGCGCGGGCCGCCGGAGATTCCAACGCCTTTTCCATTCAGCGCCTGACCGATCCGGCCGGATTTGCCGGTGTGACCGGCATTTTCCGGTTCCGCAC
>JALXER010000243.1 GCA_027069385.1 Paracoccaceae bacterium | reverse complement strand
GCATAAGATGCTCGAAGAAATGACCCATCAGTTCTTTCAGGACAAATGGGTGCCGAAGTACGAAAAGTGGCGCAAGCAGGGGCAGATGGACCGCGACAGCTGGTATGAAGCGGGCGAAATGGGGTTGCTTTGCGCGTCAATTCCTGAGGAATACGGCGGCGCGGGCGGTGATTTTGGCCATGACAGCGTGATCTATATGGTTGCGGGGCGCGAAAATCTGGCAAGCTGGGGCAACGGGATCCATTCGGGGATCGTGGCACATTACATTCTGGCCTATGGCACCGAAGACCAGAAACAGCGCTGGCTGCCCAAGATGGCCACCGGTGAACTGGTGGCGGCGCTGGCCATGACCGAACCCTCGGGCGGTTCGGACATGCAACGCATCAAAACCCGCGCGGTCAAGGACGGCAACGCCTACCGGATGAACGGGGCCAAGACCTTTATTACCAACGGCCAACACGCCGATCTGGTGCTGGTTGCCTGTAAAACCGGCGAGGATGCAGGGGCCAAAGGCATATCGCTGATCATGCTGGAAACCGCCGACGCCAAGGGCTTTACCCGCGGGCGCAACCTCGACAAAATCGGGCTGAAATCGGCGGATACCTCGGAGTTGTTCTTTGACAATGTCGAAATCCCGCCCGAAAACCTGCTGGGCACAGAGGAGGGGCAGGGGTTCTACCAGATGATGGAACAGCTCCCGCAGGAACGCCTGATCATCGGGGCCGGCGCGGTTGGCGCAATGGAGGCCGGTGTGGCCATGACCATCGAATACTGCAAAGAACGCGAGGCCTTTGGCGGCCCGCTAACGCAATTCCAGAATACCCGTTTCAAACTGGCCGAAGCCAAAACCAACACCGTGGTGGCGCGCACCTTTCTTGACGCCTGCATCAGCGCCCATCTGGCCGGTAAACTGACCGTCGAAACGGCGGCGATGAATAAATACTGGCTGTCGGATATCCAGAACAAGGTGCTGGATGAATGCCTGCAACTGCATGGCGGTTACGGGTTTATGATGGAATACCCGATCGCCGAAATGTGGACCGACGCGCGCGTGCAGCGCATTTACGGCGGGACCAACGAAATTATGAAAGAACTGATCGGCAGGTCCTTATAATGCGCGCTGCACCACAGATTTTATGCCTCCGGCGGGAGTATTTTGAAAAATTGGAAGGTGCGCCCTTGTCCGAAAACAAGGGCGGCTTCCAATTTTACGGCCATCGGCTCTCCAGCCTGTACCGCACAGAAAAACTAGCAGAGGTCTGGTTAATAATGCGTTACCGGATTTCCAATTTTTCCAAATACTCAAATCCAACCCTCGCCACAGGAGCATCCGCATGAAACTTTATTGCTTTGCCCAGTCCGGCAATGCCTACAAGGTTGCCAACTACTTGAATGTCACGGGCACCCCATGGTCGCAGGTCTTTGTCGATTTCTTCAACGGTGACACGCGCGGCCCCGAGTTCCGTGCCGTAAACGTAATGGGCGAGGTGCCGGTGCTGGTTGACGGGGATACCACGCTTAGCCAAAGCGGAGTTATCCTTGACTATCTGATCGAGAAAACCGGCCATTTCGCCCCTGCCAAGGGCGACGCGCGCGAGGTTTTGCGCTGGGTGTTGTGGGACAATCACAAGGGTTCCAGCCAGTTCGGTATGACCCGTTTCATCGCCAATTTCCTGCCCGAACAACACCGCAACGCCGATGTAATCGCCTTTATGCAGGGCCGTTGCAAGGCGGCGCTGGCTACGCTCGACACCCATCTAACGGGCCGCGACTGGATGGTGGGCACCGCCCCGACCGCCGCCGATTTTTCCTGCTCGTCCTACCTGTTCTATGACGAACCCTTTGGCATGGATCGCAGCCAATACCCCCATATTGAAAGCTGGCTGGACAATATCCGCGCCCTGCCCGACTGGAAACACCCATACGATTTGATGCAGGGCCACCCCCTGCCCGCAAAATAACCCGGAGGAAACAATGACCGAAGCCTATATCTATGACGCCGTGCGCTCGCCCCGTGGCAAGGGCCGCAAGGATGGCGCATTGCACGAGGTCACATCCGTGCGCCTGTCAGCCGACATCCTGAACGCGCTCAAGGAACGCAACAATCTGGACACCAAACAGGTCGAAGACGTGATCTGGGGTAACGTCACGCAAGTGATGGAGCAAGGCGGCTGTCTGGCGCGCTCGGCGGTGCTGCTGTCGGATTTTGACGAGCACGTCCCCGGCGTTTCCATCAACCGCTTTTGCGCCAGCGCCATCGAGGCCACCAATATGGCCGCCAATCAGGTGCGCGGCGGGGCGGGCAGCGCCTATGTCTCCGGCGGCGTTGAAATGATGGGCCGCGTGCCGATGGGCAGTGACGGGGCCGCGATTGCGGTTGACCCGGAACTGGCCATGAAAACCTATTTCGTGCCGCAAGGCATTTCCGCCGACATTATCGCCACCGAATACGGTTTTAGCCGTGACGATGTGGACGCACTGGCGGTTGAATCGCAGCGCCGCGCCAAAGTGGCGTGGGACGAGGGCCGCTTTGCCAAGTCGATCATCCCGATCAAAGACCGCAACGGCCTGCCCATTCTGAACCGTGACGAATACATGCGCCCGGGCACCGACATGCAGACCCTTGGTGCGCTGAAGGCGAGCTTCAAGGATATGGGCGAAAGCATGCCGGGGTTTGATGCCGTGGCGATGTTGAAATATCCGCATCTGGAGAAGGTCAACCATGTGCACCACGCCGGCAATTCATCCGGCATCGTAGACGGGGCCGCCGCCATTCTGGTCGGCAACAAGGAATTCGGCATCCGCAATGGCCTCAAACCCCGCGCCCGCATCAAGGCCACCGCCAAAATCGGCACCGACCCCACCATCATGCTCACCGGTCCCGTGCCCGCCACCGAGAAGATCCTGCGCGACAGCGGCATGAGCATCAATGATATCGACATCTTCGAGGTCAACGAGGCCTTCGCCGCCGTTGTCCTGCGCTTCATGCAGGCCTTTGATGTGGACGCCAGCAAGGTCAACGTCAATGGCGGCGCTATCGCCATGGGCCACCCGCTGGGTGCCACCGGTGCCATGATTATCGGCACCGCGCTTGACGAACTGGAGCGCTCGGGGCAAGGCACCGCGCTTTGCACGCTTTGCATCGCGTCGGGCATGGGCGTGGCCACCATTATCGAGCGCGTCTGATGGCGGTGATTGACATCAAAAGCCTGCCCCTGATCAAGGGCAGCGAGGGCATCGGCTATCCCGCGCCCCATTTCGCAGGCTGTGATCTGTTCGAGGCCGCCGATATTGGCGCTGCGGTCAACCTTACCCAGTTCGGCGTCAGGATCGAAAAACTGCTGCCCGGTGGCATGTCCTCGCAACGCCACTGGCACGAAAACGAGGATGAATTCCTGTATATGCTTACCGGCGAGGTGGTGCTGGTTGAAAATGACGGCGAACATGTGTTGACCGAAGGTTCGGCTGCGGGCTGGAAAGCCGGAGAGCAAAACGCCCATCACTTGATCAACCGCAGCGATGAACCGGCCTATTACCTGATCATCGGCACCCGCGCCGAGCGCGACGTCTGCCATTATCCCGACATCGACCTGCACTATGAACGGGCCGACGGTGTTGGGAATTACAGCCACAAAGACGGCCAGCTCTATCAGGCCGAAGATTTCAAGGAGCCTGACGATGCCTAAGCTTGATCTTTCCACAGTGCCGCTCAAAACCGGTTCGGGCTATCCGGGCAGCCTTGCCGCCAAGGTTGGCGCGCGTATTCAGCAACGGGTCGGGCAGGCCGGCGGGCTGACCCAGTTCGGGGCCAATATCGTCACCCTGCCCGCCGGAGCGCTTTCGTCGCTGCGCCATTGGCACGAACAGCAGGACGAGATCCTGATTGTGCTGTCGGGCACGTTGACCCTGATCGACGATTCAGGCGAAACACCGCTGAAACCGGGTGACGTCTGCACCTTTCCGGCGGGCGAGGCCAACGGCCACCAGATCGTCAACAACTCGGACGTGGATGGCAGCTTTTTTGTGGTGGGCACCCATACCGACCGCGAAACCGCGTGGTATTCGGATATCGACATGATGGTGACCAGCGACGGTGACGGTTATACCTTTACCCGCAAGGATGGCGGCCCGCTGCCCGAGGATATTTGATGGCCGCGCCTTCGCACATTCTTGAACAGGTAAGCGCCTTGGCCCTGAGCGACGGGCGTACCGATTTCAAGCTGCTTGTGGCGCATGACGGCAAGCTGGTGCGTATCAGCATTCCAACGGCGGGCATCTGGGTGATGCGCGCCGATGAAGACGGGTCAATGATGGATCGGGAAATGGATGTCTGCCGCGCGCACTTTGTCAAACTGACCCATGACGAAATCGAACAAGGGGCCGGCGCGATCTATGCAAATCTGCGCGATCTGGCCGAAGAGATGATCTCTAACACAGAGGAAACAAAATGACTCAGCAATTTTTCTATGACGTGGACAGCGACGGGGTGGCTACCATCACCTGGAACCAGCCCGAAACCAGCCTGAACGTAATGACGTTTGAGGGGTTTCAGCAACTCGACGGGTTTGTGGATGACGCGCTTGGCGACGATGCGGTCAAGGGGCTGGTGATCACCTCGGCCAAAAAGGATTTCGCCGGCGGGATGGACCTGAAGGTGCTGGCAAAAATGCGCGACGATGCAGGCGACGAACCCGCGCAGGGCATTTTTGACGGCGTCATGTCGATCCACCACATCTTGCGCAAAATCGAGCGCGCGGGGATGGAGGCCAAGACCAACAAAGGCGGCAAGCCCGTGGCCTGGGCCAGCCCCGGCACCTCGGCTGGTATCGGCACCGAAATCGCGCTGTCCTGCCACCGCCGGATTGTCGCGGATAACCCCAAGGCCAAAATCGGCCTGCCGGAAATTCTGGTCGGCATCTTCCCCGGCTCGGGCGGCACCACGCGGTTTTCCCGCATGGTTGGCCCGATGATGGCCGCGCCGGTGCTGCTGGAGGG
>JALXER010000242.1 GCA_027069385.1 Paracoccaceae bacterium | reverse complement strand
GGGTCCGGCGCAGGGTTTTCCAGCGCTTTGACAGATCGGATTCGGTGGTGGATTGTTCGTCGGCGATCATCCGTCCGGTCATCGCGGCAATGGATGCAACCCGTGGCGCGGGGCGCGTGGCGGTGGCCTTGGGGGCGCGCAAGCCCGTTGCAATGCCATACACAAATTCCGAGCGCAGCGCGTGAAAGGCCACGCCGATGCCGAAATCGCCCTGTTGGCGAAACAAGGCACCGGTGTTGAACTGGGCCGGATAATAGGCGCGCATCAGGTCCGATGGCTCCACCCACAAGGTAGAGGGCGGCGACAGGCGCATATCCAGCGCCCGAACGGTGATCGGCCCGCTGGCCGGCCGGATAGGCTGGGTGCGGCTAGCCGGATCGACCAGTTCCAGCTCTCCGGGTTTGTCGGCGGCCTCGCCAATAACGGCGGCGGGCAGGGTATAGCGATAGGTCGGCGCGGCGCGGCGCATGCGCCAGACCCGCGCGTCGCTATCATAGGTTGCCACAATGGCGCTGCGGGCATCGCCGCTGTCGGTCAACGCCGCACGGGTAAAGCGCATCACTTGCCACGGGCGTTGGTTCAGCACGGTAAAGGTTTCGGCCGCGTCCCGCGCGCCAGAGGTATCGCGCAATTGCGCCGTAAAGTGCCGGTCCTGATCGTCGCGCAACCGCTCGGTCAGTTCCAGTTGAAACGGCGGAGTTTGCCCGAACCCTTTGTCGCTGCCGGGCGTGGTTTCGCGGATCAGCAGGTCGTCGGGCCGCTTGCTGCGGTCCCCGTGGGCGATATCGGTGGTAACCGGCACCGCGCGATCAACCGCCAGCCCGAGGCGCCAGCGGATATCCAGAACCGGCCGGTCGGGGGCGGCGGCATCGATGCCCGGTCGTGCAGCGCGGCGCAGTTCCAGAAAACTGTGCGGGGGCGATGCGGCATCAATGCCCGGGGTCAGCAGCGCGCCGCTGCGCTCGAACCCCATTGCGCCAAGGCGTATGGATTGCGTGCCCGTTGCCGCGTCATCGGCATTGCTGATCAGGATCGACATATCGCCCAGATCGGCCTTGCCGTTGATCATGCGCGGATCATGGGTGAACAACACATCATGTCCGGCTTTGCTGCCGGTGAAATCTTTCATGCGCAAGGTCAGGCGCAGCGGTTCGGGCCGCGCGTGGCCCAGAAATGCATCCAGCGGGGTGTCGGTGCCATCGGGTGGCTTGGTATCCAGCGTCAGGCGCAGTTCGGGCGGGTCTTCCGGTGCGTGCAGCGTTTCGGGCACCCCGCCAAGCGGCATGGGCTGGTTTCGTGTGGGGCCATAGGCGATGACGCCAAGCATTTGATCAACAGGGTTGATCAGGTCGGGCAGGATCGATTGAGGCTGCCGGTCGGTGGTCTGGATGGCGCGGCGCGCGTCCAGCCCCTGCTTTGCCACCATCGGCAATGCGCCCGCTTGCAGTTGGTCGGGCGTGCCGGTTGTGGCCCCGGCAAGGGCACCTGCCTTCAGCTTTTGCTGCCAGCGCATTTGCGTATGTGTCGTGCCGACCAGTGTTTTGCCCCCATGCAGCGCGGCAAGAATGTCTGCATCGTCAAAGACAACCCGGAATATAGCCTGAAGCTCGACCCTTAGCGCATGAAAGCCAACGCCCAGATGGTCGGACAGATCAATGGTTTCGCCTTTGGGCGTGGCCGTGCGGCTAAGCGCTGCGGTATATCCGTCGGGTCCGGAGTACAGGCGCAGGCGGGCGCCGGCATGCCCGTGATCAGGCTTGGCAATACCGATTGCATCGGCCAGCGATTGCGCATCGGGCAGGTATTTGCTGCTGGCTTTGAACAGGTTCTCGGACGGGATGTGGGTATTGGCAAGGCCAAACCCGCCAAACTGTGCGCTATGGGGCACCTCGTAGAAAGGTGATCTTGGCCCAAGAAATAGCGGACGATCCGATCTGATAAACGCCTTGGGGTTCTTCCTGTCGGTAAAGAAAACGCCGCCCATGGGTAACACCGGATCGCTGTGCTGCCCTGTGGCAAGACGGCTCGGAAGCGGAAAGCCGAATTCCAGCCTAAGCTGGGAATGATCGGTATGATTACCAAAAGTGATCACCGACGCGCCTTGCTGCCCGTTAAACCGATACACTGCCGCCAGCGGAAAGCGCCCCACGGGTTGGGGGGAGTCATGCGCGAACTGGTCCCAACACATGGCATCAAACAGGAACAGTTTGGGGCCAAGGGGATAGTGACCGCCATCCCATGGCTTGCAAATCCAGAAACAGACCTCGTCTTGATCATACAACCGATCCCGAAGCGCACCGGCTTGGCCATCGGCAAATATGTTGTCTGTAAGCGCAGGCGGTTCTGGCAGGTCGTCGCGAAGCGTATTTTTGCCCGCAACACTGAACCGCACAAAGCACCGGTAAGTATCGCCTTCGGTTTTGGTGTGGAACACCTCTAACAGGTTGGCCCTGATCGGCTTGGCCTTTGTGCGGTTGCGCGTTCTCGCTACTTTGAAAGCGCCGAAAAAGCGAAATGTGCGGTAAACCTTGGCCATGATACCCCCTGTTTGCGTTGCATTCAGGCTAGGCAGGGCAAAAACAGCGGGATAGGGGGTAAAGCGTTAAAAGATCGTCAAAGCCGGTGTTCAGCGGGTTCTGGTCAGCCCCGAAGCATGCAGGGCCGACACCGGATAAGAGATCTCCTCGACCATTTCGAGGCTGAACCCCGGTTCGATTTTACGCAGGCGGGCCAGCACATCAAACAGCGCTTCTCGGTTGCCCCGGCTGGCATGGATGGCCGCCAGATAGCGCAGCGGCGCGCGATAGCCCGGTGCCTGCGCGGCGGCCTTTTCACCATAGATCAGCGCTTCGTCAAGGTTGCCGTACACGGTCGAGGCCACGCAGCAGAACGTATCCACCACATAGCGATAGGGGCCGTTTCCGGCGATGGCCTGCGCGTATTGTGTATCGCGCCGCGCCGCCTCGCCTTCACCGCGAAAGAAATGCGCCGCCCCGCGAAATATCCACGCCAGCGGGTTTGCGCGGTTTAGCGCAATGCTGCGATTGGCCAGATCATAGCCGATATCGGTACGCCCCAGCACAAACGAATTCACATAAGAGCAAAGCGCCAGCGTCATCGCGCCATACGGGTCCAGCTCTACGGCGCGGGCGGCAAGGCGCTCGGCGCGCTCGGTCAACTCGGCCTGATCAACGCTGCCGGACTCGCCCTTTTGCAAGGTGGTAATATAGGCCGACCACGCCAGATGGATGCCCGCGCCGTCGATGTCAAAGTTACGCTCCAGTTGCGCCAGCGCCACGTCCAGATCACCGGGCGCATTGCGAAACACCCGCCGCACCGCCCCCAGCACACCGGCACACAGATAGCGCGCGGTTGCGCTGTCCGAATCCGGTGCGGCAATGCTGAACAGTGACCGGTCGGTCACGCTGTTGATCAGGTGATAGGTGGCCGCATCATGCAGCAGGTCGGCGCTGTCGGCCCGCAGGTCGCCAACCATGGTCCAGTAGGGTTGCCGTGTCAGGTTGTTTTCGAGTGCCATATGCGCGCCCACTCCCGAACCGGTCTGGCCATGCAGGCGCGCGGTCAACAGGTACTCGGCATACTGGCCGGCAGCGTTACGGTCGAACCCGTCCACATCATCGCTGGCCGTGGCGATTTGTGACGCGCACCAGTCGGCGATATTCCCGGCAATGCCTTGGGCAACGGCGTTTTTGTGCAGGGGGCTGGCATCGCCGAATGAACGGATGTGCAGCACCGGCGCGTCGGGCTTGCGTGCCTCCAGCCCGAACCGGCTTTGGGCGGTTTCCAGCCAGCGGCCGAACTCGGGGTCGGCGGGCACCACCCCGTCAAGAAAGCGGTGGCCCTTTGCGGCCAGATCGGCGGCATCGGCCAGATCGGTTTGCACCGCGCCCTTGGCAAAGGCAACGGTTTTGCGCGTGATCAGCAGCAGGTGACGATACGGGCCAAGCGCCGTGCGGATTTCGGACAGGGCCTGCCGCAAACTGCCAAGCGCCTGCGCTCGTGCCCGGTCGGACCACAGAGTCGCAGCCAGAAAACTGCGGGTCCGGCTGTGATCGGGGGCAACCAGAACCAGTGCGATCAGGGCGCGGGCCTTGGTACTGGCGGGCGCAACATCGCGGCGGGAAGGATCGGTCAGGGTGAACGGGCCAAACAGGCAGGCAGAAAGCGACGCAGGGGCGATTTCGGAGCCGTTCAGGGGGGGTGTCACCTCGCTACCGTCCACGCCTTTGCCCCTTAAATGGTTAAATACAATGTTGCAAAGCTACCACAATTTCCCGTTTTAGAAAAGAAAAACCGTAAAAAAAGCGTTAAGGGCGAGCGGAACAGTCTTGCGTGATTGACGAAGCGGCCAAGTAATGGCCAGCTTTTACATAGGATATCCTCGTAATCGGGGGTGATTACTTGGTGGAGAAAACAATATGTCGATTTTAAATGTCAGCAACGTGAGCAATGTCAGTAACGTGAGCAACGTTAGTAATGTCAGCAACGTCAGCAATACCGGCAGCCTGTCGGGCGAGGCGATTTGGCGCGCGACGGGGTGGTGGGAAACTGGCATGATCCGGCGGGGCAGTTTGCCCATTTCAGCGTGGCGGATCCGGCCAATCTGGAACGCTGGGATGTTGGCTCGCGGCTGGACGCGCTGAAATTCGAGGCGCTGGCGGGGATGCGCCTGCAAACCGATAGCCGAACCAATTGGGCATCGCTGCTGGTGGACGGAGAGGCGCTGGTAACGCTTAACCGCCCCGAACCGGCCGCCTTTGCCAAGCAGCTTTCCTATCTTAAAGCCTATGCCAATTTGCGCCTTGATCGCTCGGCCGAGATTCTGGCGCAGGTCGGAGACGTTTTGTCGTTCGTGTCGATGCCGGTTTCGATGAATCTGCAACGCCACCGCTGGACGCTGGAATTGCTGCAAGCCATGGTCCTGCCGATTATCACCATGGAAAAGGCGATGAAAAACGCGCTGGCTGCCCGTCGCCCGATGGAATACAGCGCCCAGATTCAACCGATGATCACCACGCCCGCGCATGGCTCTTTTCCCAGCGGCCACGCCACCGAGAGCTTTGCGCTGGTCGAAATTCTGGCGGCGCTGATCGAAGCTGCAAAGGACGGGCAGGGCGGCCCGACGGCAATGTATCGCGAACAGATGCGGTTTCAGGCGTCGCGGGTGGCGCAAAATCGCGTTGTGGCAGGGGTGCATTTCCCGGTGGATAACATGGCCGGTGCGCTGATGGGCACAGCGCTGGCCCGCTTGATGATCGCGCGGGCAACCGGTGTTCTGAAACCGATGACCGGCGTGCAGATAAAAGGCGATCTTGATGATTACGGCGATTTCAATCTTGATGATCTGACCGCCATTTTTAATGGTAAACCTCAAGGCCCGTTTGAAGCATTGCCCGAGCCGGTTACACCGCCCGCCGCGCCGTTGCTTGGCCATATCTGGACCCTTGCCAAGCAAGAGTGGAGCTGATTATGGGCTGGGAAACAAGCGACTTGGACGACGAAACCCGTGACCCGTATGACCTGTGGTATCTGGATGAAGGGCCGGATTTTACCGGTGTTAATGCACCGCGGACTGATCAATGGTATCCACATTTGCTCAGTTTCGACTTTGCGCCAGATGCCAATATGTTTGCTATTGGCGGGGCTGTTGCAAGTATCCGGGACGAATTGGAGGTCACCTTTACCACGCATGATTTCTGGCATTTTATCCACCACGCCCTGACCGACGGGGAAGACCAAGCCGAGTTGATTGTATTTGTCAGATCCGGATCGGGTATCCATGGGGCGTTGGATTTTCTTTCCGGAATTGAAAGCATTGAAAGGGTTGTCTCTTTGCAACGCGGCGCGCCGGTGAACAAGGTTGGTAACGCTGATCCGGAACTGGGCTGGTTTACCGAAGAAAACTTTCGCCGGTTCAATCCGCGTGAAAAGGGTGGGCCGGTGCCACGACTGGGGGTGGTTATCGACCATGCAATCGGTTTTGCCAACGCGCGGTTTTGCCGGAATGGTGAAAATGGTCGTGAAAGCCGGTTCGAAAAGGTCTGGGCGCAAGGGGCACAACCCCAATCTGATGTGGTCGGGATGGAGCTGGATAACAGCGCCCTGAGCGCTGAAATTCAGACCATCGATGGCAGTACTACGCGGGCCGAATCCTCGTTCTATACCAGCCTGGGGCTGGTCAACCTTACTGATCCGGCGTTTCGGCGCGGCGATATCGGCGCGCTGGCCAGCAGCAGCCATGGCACGCAGGTGGCCGATGTGGCCTTCGGGGCTGACCCCTACAGCGACGCGGCAGCCTTGCCCTTGCTCGGGGTGCAATTGCCCGCGGGTACGGTGGCACGCACCAACGGGTTTTTGCACGATCTGTATATCAAATCGGCACTTAACTGGGCGGTCTATCAGGGCCTTAAGATGAACGGGTTCGAAATGCTTCCCGAGATATTTGTCAATCACTCATTCGGGGCGTTTTCGGGGCGTCACGACGGGGCGGCGTTGCTGGAGGCCGATTTTGACCGGCGTCTGCAATCGGGGGAAATTACCATGATTACGGCGGCGGCGGGCAACAGCTTTCAATCCGCCACCCATGCGCGCCTGACCCGCGCGCAGTTAGCGGACACCAGCTTTGACAGCGACCTGACCCTTGTGGTGCAACCCGATGACCGGTCCTCTACCTTTGTGCAGATATGGGCCGATGTGCCGTCGCAGCTTGAAGGGGAATTTCCGGTCTCGGTGACGGTTACGCCCCCGGGGAAAGGGCCTTCCCGAACGGGGCGCATGGCGGTGGGCACAACGCAAAGCCTGAGCCACGATCGCGAATTGCTGGCGCGGCTATACTGTCAGGCCCGTTCCGGGGCAGGAGGGGCCGAGCGGCGGGTGATCACGCTGGCAATTGCGCCCAACACCGATGCCAACGGGCAGCCCACGCCCGTGCCTGCGGGCGATTGGAAGCTGTCCTTTGGTGACCCTGCCGATGATCTGGCCGAATCGGGTATTGCCATCTGGGTAGAGCGTGGCGACACCCCGCAGGGGTTTGCGCCTGCCGGTCGTCAGGCCTATCTGTCGCATCCGGCCTATCAGCGTTACAGCAGCACCGGCCGCCTGCCTAAAACCGATGCCCCCGATTGCCCGATCCGGCGCTTTGGCACGCTAAGCTCGGTCGGGACGGCGCACCTTCCGATTGTGGTCAGTGCCTTCCGGGGCAGCGACGGCGAGATGTCGGATTTTGCCTCGGCCAGTTCGGAAATCATGCCTAGGGATGCCGTGCAAAACCTGCCCGCGCAGCCGGTCATTGCCACCATCGCCGAGACCAGCGCCACGCGGCCCGATATGCTGGCCTCGGGCACTGCCAGCGGCTCGGTGCGTATGGCGCGCGGCACCAGTTTTGCCGCACCGCTGGCGTTGCGCCTCGCGATGGAGCGCGGGCTGGGCAAGCAGGAAATGGCAGGCAGGGCCGCGCAGGATGAAGCAACAAAGGCCTATCCGCAGGCCAGCCGGTATCGCTATGGTCATGGCCGGTTGGCAGGGGGATATACCGCGACATTGCCGCGCAGGCGGGCAGGGGGATAAGGAGAAGCGGGGATGGCTGGGGAACCAGGATTCGAACCTGGACTAACAGAGTCAGAGTCTGCGGGTCTACCGTTAACCTATTCCCCATCCGAGTGCGCAGGATGTAGCCCCCCTTTGGCGCGGGGTCAAGGGGGATTGGCGGGATTCTGACCCTAACCGGTCAGTAACGCGGTTTCGTGGGGCCTGAGTGTGGGAAAAGGCAATTCTGCCGACATGTTTTTCAGCGCGTCGGCGGGCAGGCTGTCGGTGATGGTCTGGCGCTGGGCTTCAGACAATAGCGCCAGCGCGGCGGGGGTCGGGGCAAAGCTGGGGCATAGCACGCCGTTCAGCGCGATAATCTGGAGCGAATCGAACAGCGGCAGGAAATTATTCATCGGCTGCGCGGGGCTGACACGCGCAATCCCCGCGCTGTTTTCCAGATTCTGCAACCCGACCATGACCGCGTCTTCGCCAAACAGCAGCTCTATCTCGGGGCCTTCCAGCAAGACCGAGTGCGCCTGTGACAACAGCAGATCATCGCGGGCACCCAGCACACCGGCCTTGATGCGCAGGGCGTGGGTTGTTCGACCGGGCAGGTGGTCGATCCAGCGCAGCGGCTGCGGGCCGTTATGCAAGGTCCAGACCATGTTTCCGGCCTGTAGCTGGCGCAGGGGCACCTCGCCGCTATCGGTCCTGATCATGGCATCCCCGGGGAAACCTGCCAGCAGGTCGGGCTGCGCAGGGCGCGCGGCGGGCTGGTCGGGTTCGGTAAAATAGGTCACCCCCGGCGTCGGGTCAAAGCTGAACGCATAGCCGCCATCGCGGGGCGGTTCGCCGATCCGGACCTCGAACAGCGCCCCGTCACTGCCCAGCAATTCGATCTCGTGCTGTAGGGAAATTATTGTGTTATCAAAGGGTTCATTGCTGATCTTGCCATGAAACATCGCGTGGCGCGGTCCAAGTGGTTGGCCAAAGCGATCTACATTCAGCGTGATCAGGTCGGGCGTTGCCCCGAGGGCTACGGTAACGGCCCTTGACCCGTCGGGGATCTCCGCGATTGTGATGTCACCTGACGCATATATGGCAAAACGTTCTGTGGGCAATGCGTTGGTCCATATCCGTGATCTGCGAGGTTGCCCCCATTAAACCCAATTGCCGGCCCGATTGTAAGCCCTTTTATGGTTAGCCCGCACCCAGTTGCCGACGATAAGGCGGGTTGCAGCCGCTTGACTGGCAGTTAAGCGCTGCGCATCGGGCGGCAAAGCGTACCAGCGCGGTGACGCCGTCCCGATCCATGGCGCGCAGGGCATCGCCGCTTAGCCGGTTTTGGTGGTCCAGTTCGGCCAGCAGCGCCGCGCAAAAGGTATCACCCGCACCCACCGCATCCTTGAACCCCTGCACCGGCGCGGCGGGCAGGCGCTGCGTGCCGCTGGCATGAAAGGCAACCGCGCCTTTTTCACCCATAGTCAGCACCAGCAGCGCCGCGCCGCTTTGGGCAAACAGCGCTTCGGCGGCCTGTTCAACGGGGGTGTCGGGGCTGATCCAGCTTATATCCTCGTCGCTTAGTTTGATCAGGTCGCTATGCCCCGCCACCCATTGCAGGCGCGACAGGTATTTGCTGCGGTTCTTGATGAAAGCAGGCCGGATATTGGGGTCTAGGCTGGTAAACACGCCGCGTTTATGCACCGCGACCAGCATTTGCGCCCATGCCTTGGCGTCGCGCCCCGATGCCAGCGCCAAAGAGCCGATATGAAAACCGCGCGCCTTGCGCGGGATGATCCGGTTAAGCAAAGCAACGCTGACCGCCCGATCGGCGGTGTCGGTGCGGTAGAACTGATAGGCGGGCTGCCCGTCCTGCAAGGTGACCAGCGCCAGCGCCGAGGGCTTGTCTGATCGCGGTGCCAGCACCGCCACGCCTTCGGCACCCAGATCATCCGCCAGCATCTGCCCCATCGGGTCGGTGGATATGGGCGTGACATAGCCCACATTTGCCCCCAGCCGCGCCGCCGCCTTGGCCACGTTGAACGGAGACCCGCCCGGCACCGCCCGAAACAGCGCGCCTTGGGGCTGCCCCAACAGGTCGATCAGGTTTTCACCGCCTACCAGAATCATCGCTTAGCCAAGGCTTTCGGCTGCGGCACGAATCTTTGTGGCCGCCTTGGTTCCGATTTGCTTCAGCGCGTCGTTATCGCCCAGATCGCCAAAGGTCATCATGGCCAGCGGGTCGATAAAGCGCACGGTGCATTCGCCTGGTGCCGATTGCTCGACCGTGACATTGCACGGCAGCATCAGCCCCACATCGGCGCGCGCATTCAGCGCCTGATGGGCCAGACCGGGGTTGCAGGCCCCCAGAATGGTGTAGGGGCGGAAATCCACGTCGATCTTGGTTTTCAGGGTCGTGTGTACGTCGATGCGGGTCAGCACGCCGAAGCCTTGGGCCTTGAGCGCTTCGGTTACCGCCTCTATCACCGCGTCCAGATCGCCCGAGCGGGTTAGTTCGATTGCAAAATTCATGTTGTCCACCTTTGGGTTAGGAACTTATTCAGGTGCCAGCATATAACCCGCCCCGCGCACGGTTTGCAAATACCTTGGTTGCTTGGGGTTTTCCTCTATTTTGCGGCGCAAGCGCGTGACCTGAACATCGATGGCGCGTTCTTGCGTGCCGGTTTTGCCCTGACCCAGCGCCTCTACCAGCGTTTGGCGCGATACCGGCTGGTTGGGGGTGCCGGCAAAAACCCGCATCAGAATCGATTCGGTGGCGGTCAGCCGGATCAGGGTGTCGCCCTGCCACAGCTCTCCGCGGGTGATGTCATAGCGCACCGCGCCCATTTGCAGGGTACGCGGCGGAGCAGGGCGCGCCAGTTCGGCCGGTACGCGGCGCAAAATGGCGTTGATGCGCAACAGCAATTCCTGAGGCTCGAAGGGCTTGGGCAGGTAATCGTCGGCTCCGGCCTCCAACCCAGCGATGCGTTCCGAAGTTTCGGCCCGCGCGGTCAGCAGCAGAATCGGCGTGGTCAGGCTGGTGCGCAAATCGCGGGTCAGCGACAGCCCGTCCTCGCCCGGCATCATCACATCGATGATCAGCAAATCGAATTCAAGCCCCGCCAGCAGGCGGCGCGCATGGGCGGCATCGCGGGCCATGCTGGTCAGAAAACCGTTTTTCGACAGGTATTTGGCCAGCAAAACCCGGATGCGTTTGTCATCATCAACGATCAGCAGATGCGAATCGGACTGGCTCATGTCTCGGCCCCGCGCAACAGGTCGCGCACCAGCGTGGATACCTCGGGTTCGATCATCGCTGCCAGCACGGTGCGAAACCCCTGCACGGCGTTGGGTCCGGCGGCGGCATAGGCCTTGCGCATGCGCTGGCGCTGCGCGTCCGACAGCTCTTTTTCCAGCGCCAGCCCCGATTCGGTCAGGTAAAGATTGCGCTGGCGGCGGTCCTTGGTGCCCACGCGGCTGTCAATCAGCCCGTCATTGACCAGTTGGCGCAACACGCGGTTCAGCGATTGCTTGGTGACGCCCAGAATATCGAGCAAGGTATTGACCGTCAGCCCCGGCTTGCGCCCGACAAAATGGATGGCGCGGTGATGGGCGCGGCCATAGCCGTAGGTTTCAAGAATTTTGTCAGGATAGGCGGTAAAACCGCGATAGGCAAAGAACATCATTTCGATGCCTTGGCGCAATTGCTCGTCGGTTAGAAACAGCAACTGTTCGCTGCGCGATAGGGGGGCGTTTTGCATGGGCCGTTCCTTTTTGCTCTGATCACAGTTTATGTCAGCCTTGTTGACTTTCCAAGGGGGCAATGCTAGCAAACTCAAAAAACGACGTAATAAACTTACAAAATCAGCACTAATGCAGCAACAAACCGCAATTCACTTGCGGAAAATGTGGAAAGGAAACCCCATGGCGGGCGCATATGATGATCGTAACGGCGTAATTTGGCTGGACGGAGAAATGGTAAACTGGCGCGATGCCAATGTGCATATTCTGACCCATGCGATGCATTACGCCTCTTCGGTATTCGAGGGCGAGCGCGCCTATAACGGCAAGATTTTCAAGTCGCGCCTGCATTCGGAACGGCTGCTGAAATCGGGCGAGTATCTGGATATGCCGATCCCGTGGACGGTGGACCAGATCGAGGCGGCCAAGGTCGAAACCCTGAAGGCCAACAACCTGACCGATGCCTATGTGCGGGTGCTGGCATGGCGCGGCGCGGGGCTTGATATGGGGGTTGCGGCGGCGCGTAATCCGGTGCGCATGGCGGTGGCCGTGTGGGAATGGGGCAATTATTACGGCGATGCGAAATATCAGGGCGCCAAGCTGGATATCTCCAAATGGCGGCGGCCCGATCCGGCGACGATCCCCTGTTTTGCCAAGGCTTCGGGGCTTTATATGATCTGTACCATGTCCAAACACGCCGCCGAGGCCAAGGGCTGTTCGGATGCGATGATGTATGATTATCGCGGCTATGTGGCCGAGGCGACCGGGGCGAATATCTTTTTTGTCAAGGACGGCGCGGTGCATACGCCGCTGCCCGATGCCTTTCTGAACGGGATCACCCGCCAGACGGTGATAGAGCTGCTAAAAGCCCGCGGCATAGAGGTGATCGAGCGCCATATTCAGGCGCACGAGTTGACGGGTTTCGAGCAATGCTGGCTGACCGGCACCGCCGCCGAGGTAACGCCGGTCGGGCAAATCGGTGACTATACCTTCGAGGTTGGCGATCTGGTTCGCAGCATTTCCGAAGAATACGAAGCACTGGTGCGGGCCTAGACCCATGCCCGCCCCGCGCTAAGACGTTGGGCGGGCCTCCAGAATGTCGCCGGGCTGGCAGTCCAGCGCGGCGCAAATCTTGGCAAGGGTCTCGAACCGAATACCCTTTACCTTACCGGACTTTAACAGCGAAATGTTTTGCTCGGTGATGCCGACAATGGCCGCCAGTTCCTTGGAGCGCATTTTGCGCCTGGCCAGCATCACATCCAGCGTGACCGTAATTTCCATCACACAAACCCCGCGTTTTCTTCGGAAAGCCGGGCGGCTTCCTGCATGACCCAGCTCATCACCGCAAAAACGATGCCCGTAAAAATGCCCGACAGCTCTTTGGAAGAGACGTTGATAACCAGTGTATGCCCGCCTGCAGGGGCATTGGCCGTCAGAACCAGCACGGCGGCTGTGGCGCCTAAAACAGCCATAATCCCCCATGCGATCATGCCTTTGGCGGCGCTAAACAGGTGGCGCGTGGCGGCAGGGGTAAATACCTCTCCTTTGGCAAAAAGCTGAAACATTTTCCTGAGCTTCCAGATGACAAAAAGAGTGGGAGCCAGAGTTAACACCGCAACACCCGCCATAGCACCATATTGCCAGACCGATAGCGGCGGGATGTCCGGCGACAGATTATAGGTGTTAAACATTTCCCGGATGAAAATATCCGGAAATACGGCAAGCACCACCGCCAGCAAAGCGAATGCCAGAAATGCCAGCATGAGGATATAATCCATCGCCTTTGATACCCGTTGAATTTTTTGCATGAGATTCTCCTTTACACGATATTAAATTATCGTATAACAATAAAATTATCATGTCAAAGGAGAATCACATGAGACAACTATTTTTACTTCTGTTTCTTGGGGCTTGTAGCACCATGAACCTTTCAACCCTTGTGCAACTCAACCAGTTGGACCCGCTAACCGCAGACCCGGACGGCTTTGTCGCGGCGGTAGTCCTGCCCGAAGGGCTGGATGTGCCCGAAAACGGCGCACAACTGGATTTAATGTGGGTTTCGGGCAACGAAACCATCGGGGGCAGCTTCCCCCTGCGACGCAATGCAACGCTGGAAGACAGCGCCATTGAGCCGGATTCCGGTCAGCGGGTGCTGTATTTTGATCTGTCGCCGCAGGATGTCGCGAATGTCCGGCAGGCCCAGCATGATATATCCGCGCGCAAGGAAGCAGGGGAGCACGGCGAAGGTTCGTTTTCGGTTTTCGCTACCGCCTGCGCGCATGGGCCGGTTTTGGTGCCGCGCATATCCACCTATTTGCGAATCGAGGATGGCGGGTCGTTTTTACCGCTGCTAAAAGACTATGATTTCCGGCAGGACCTTTCGCCGGATCAGATTCTAAACGTTCCGCAATGTCCCTGACCACCCTTGATGCCCGCCATCGAAAAAGCTAAGGATGGCGGGCGTGAAGCTGCGCAAAGCAACTGGAAAAGACCGTGAAATATACAAGCATCCGTAACGGTTCGAAATATTTGATGGTGAGTGCCGGGCTGGCTTTGGCCGGATTTGCGTCAATGGCGCAAGAGGCCGAGGACGGCGTATTGCGCGCCTGTCTGGCACAGGATAACAGCACCAGATTGTGCATTTGCGCCTCTGTTGTGTTGCATGCGCGCCTGGGGGACCAAAACTATTTCCGCTTCGGCCAGATCTCCGATCGTATCGCCGCGATCGAAGGCGGGGCCGAGGCGGAACCGGATGAAATGGCAGCACTGACCGGTGAGGGCTATCAGTATTTCATCCCGCACGGGCAGGCGATGGCCGTGTGCCGCGAGAAAATAGCGGCCGGGGAATAGCCTTGGCCGCTATACCCTGTCGGGGGTAAGCTGAAGCAAAAGCGAGGAACGCTATGCGAAAACTGTTTTTTCTGGGATTGCTGGGGGTGGCAACAGCGGCGCAAGCACAGGATTCGGTAACGGGCATGTGCACGGATTGGGGCTATAGCGTCGAAACCTGTGCCTGTGCAGTCGAATTGCTGCACACCCAAATCGGCGATCCAGCCTATAAGGATTATGAAGCCATCGGCCAGATTTACCGGCGCAACGGGCAAGACGGTATGGCGATGGTCGAGGCATGGGATGCTGCAATTGCCCAAACCGGCGCCGATCTGTCAACAACCAACACCATCGGTCAGTATTTTTCCGATGCGATTGCAGCGTGCGAATAAAGGACGAGAATGCGTAAGATTATTATTGATACCGACCCCGGGCAGGATGATGCGGTGGCGATTCTGCTGGCGCTCGGGTCGCCGGAACTGGAGGTGCTGGGGATTACCTGTGTGGCGGGCAATGTGCCGCTGTCCCTGACCAGCCGCAACGCGCGCATCATTTGCGAGTTGGCGGGCCGGCCCGATGTGCCGGTCTATGCCGGTGCCGAACGCCCGCTGGTGCGCAAGCTGGTTACGGCCGAATATGTGCATGGCAAAACCGGTCTGAACGGGCCGGAATTGTGGGAACCGCAAATGCCGCTGCAAGCTGCGCACGCGGTTGATTTTCTGATCGATACCTTGCGCAGCACCGATGATGTGACCTTGTGCGTGCTCGGTCCGCTGACCAATATCGCACTGGCGATGATCAAGGCACCCGATATCGTGGAGCGCATTGCGCAGATCGTGTTGATGGGCGGCGGCTGTTTCGAGGGGGGCAACACCACCCCCGCGGCCGAGTTCAACATCTATGTGGACCCGCACGCCGCCCGCACGGTGTTCGAATCCGGGGTTGATCTGGTGGTGATGCCGCTGGATGTGACCCACAAGGCAATCGCCACGCGCCCGCGCGTGCAGGCCTTTGCCGATCTGGGCAGCAAGGTTGGCAAGTTCACATCGGAAATGCTTGATTTCTTTGAACGTTTCGACATGGAGAAATACGGATCGCAAGGCGGGCCGCTGCATGACCCTAACGTGATAGCCTATCTGCTGACGCCGGAAATCTATGCGGGCCGACGGGTAAACATAGAGATAGAGATCGCCTCGGAACTGACCATGGGTATGACCGTGGTGGACTGGTGGGGGGTCTCCTCGCGCGCCAAAAACGCGCTGTTTATCCGCGAGGTGGATGACGACGCGTTTTTTGCCCTACTGGTCGAGCGATTGGGCCGTTTGGGTTGAACAACCGCGCTAAACCCTCTATCAGCGCTAATTCTTGAGGTGGCGGCGGATTCGTGTTAGCGTGCTGCCATTGTCGCGCGCGGATTGGCGCTTTTATTTCGGAGGTTTTCGCTGTTGTCGGAAACGGTTAACGCGGCCACGGATGGCCTGCAAAAAGACATGGGCAGTGATGAACTGCTGAAACTGGTTCTGGCATCGCTGGAGGAGGACGTGGCCGAAGATGTGGTCAGCATTCCGCTGGCCGGCAAGTCCGAGATGGCGGATCATATGGTGGTGGCCTCGGGGCGCTCGACGCGCCATGTGGGGGCGCTGTCCGAAAAGCTGGGCGACCGGATCAAGCGGGCAACCGGGCGGATTAGCCGGGTTGAAGGCAAGGAAATGGGCGATTGGGTGCTGCTGGATGCGGGCGACGTGATTGTGCATATCTTCCGGCCCGAGGTGCGCGAGTTTTACGATATCGAAAAGCTGTGGTCCAATATCACCCGCCCCGATGAAGCTTAGAATTTGCGCGGTGGGCCGGCTAAGACGCGGGCCGGAACGCGAATTGGTTGACGATTACCTGACGCGGTTCGAGCGGACCGGACGCGCCGTCGGGCTTGGCCCCGCCGAACTGGTGGAGGTCGAAGACAAGAAAGGTGGCGGCATGGTCGCCGAGGCCCGCCTGCTGGAATCAATCATCCCGAGCGGCGCACTGGTTGTGGCGCTCGATGAACGCGGCAAGCTGCTCGGCTCTCCGGAATTTGCCCGAAAACTGGGCGGATGGCGTGATCAGGGTCGCCGCGACGTGGCGCTGGTAATTGGCGGTGCCGACGGGATCGCGCCCGATTTGCGCGCCAAAGCCGATTTCAAACTGTCCTTTGGCCCCATGGTCTGGCCGCATATGCTGGCAAGGGTCATGCTGGCCGAACAATTGTACCGCGCCGCCAATATCCTGTCCGGAACCCCCTATCACCGTTCCTGAATCGTAGCGCTCCCGCAGTCCAGCTATTGACTGGCTAAAGCCAGCCAACAGCT
>JALXER010000241.1 GCA_027069385.1 Paracoccaceae bacterium | reverse complement strand
GCGTGTCAACAGGCGGTTCAACAGGGGGCGGGGTTACGGCGGGCAATTCCGCCGGTGGAGTAACGACCGGCACCACCACCGGCGCGGGTTCGCGCAGTACCAACGGGCCGGATGATCCCGCCGAAAGGCTTATCCCCGGGCGCGCGGCCAGATCGGCCAGAATGCGCGTCAGATCAACGCTTGGCCGTCCGGCCTGCTGGGCAAAACCGGCAACCATAACCGCGTTTGCCCCTGCTTCAGCCAACAGGATCGCGCTGGTTCCGGCGCGGGTTTCGGGCGCGGTCTGCACAAGGTTGACCCCGTCAATCAGGCTTACCCCCTGATCCGAGGAATGTACCAGCACCGCGCCACCATTCGCGGCCAGATCGGTTGCCCGCACAAAAGCCGACA
The DNA here is from genome assembly GCA_027069385.1 of Paracoccaceae bacterium. Taxonomy (GTDB): domain Bacteria; phylum Pseudomonadota; class Alphaproteobacteria; order Rhodobacterales; family Rhodobacteraceae; genus UBA3077. The sequence goes on along the minus strand of JALXER010000241.1, from coordinate 4,656 downwards.
GCGGAATTGTCTGGGTCAACAGGTCCGACTTGCGCCGCAATGCCAAGCCGGCCGGCGCGTAAAAATCCCGCCCGTCCGACTGCAGGATCGCCCCTTCCAGATAGCTGATTGCCACATCGGCTTCGGCCGCCTGTTCGATATAAGCCTTGATGGCGGCGCGCACCTCCGAGGCATTGGCCCCGTCATAGCGCATGACCCGTGCACCCAGTGATTCCAGCGCCAGCACCATCGTTTCGGTTTCCGCATTGGCTCCGTTGCTGTTGACCACCAGCGCCACCACCGATACCTGCTGGGCCGACGCCACACCTGTAGCAACGAAAAACAACATAAAAACAACAAGTAAGCGCCTAAACATGGTTCTGGCTCCGCCTTTAAGTGTCAACAAACCGACATCGCGTCGAAACTATATCTAGCGAATTCCCCGAAACATGAATAGTGTTTATTCCTGTCCGGCTGATAAAAGGAAACAAACCATGCGTTTGCGCACCAAATTTAATCTTGTTTTGCTTACCGCCTGCGTGATCGGCCTCGGGGCTGCTTCTTTCCTGACCTATCGCGCGGCACAAAAGAATGCTCTTGAAGAAATCGAGAACGAAATCGCGTTGATCCGTACCAATGCGCTGGCGGTGCGCCACTATACCGCCACCGGTATTACCCCGCTGCTGGCCAATGATACCGACGTGCTGTTCCTGCCCCAGTCGGTGCCCTCTTTTTCCGCGCAAACCGTGTTTGCCACCTTCAAGGAAACCTTTCCCGAATACAGCTATAAAGAGGCGGCGCTAAACCCGACAAACCCCGATGATCTGGCCAATGACTGGGAGGCCGAGATGATCAACACCCTGCGCGCCAACCCCGAACTGGAGCGCGTCACCACCATTCGCAACACCGAAAACGGTCGGGTTTACAACGTGGCGTTTCCGTTCAAGATCACCAGCGAGGGCTGCTTGCGCTGCCATTCGGACCCAAGCCTTGCCCCCGCCGCGATGCTGGATATCTATAGCGACCAGAACGGGTTTGGCTGGCAGATGGGCGAAACCATCGGTGCCCAGATCGTTTCAGCCCCGATGGCGCTGGCCGACAAACGCGCACTTGACCTGATCGTGGTGATCATGCTGTCGATCATCGCGGCCTTTACCGTGGTTATCGTGCTGGTCAACCTGATGCTGTCGCGCATCGTGCTTAAACCGGTTTCGGTAATGTCCGAGATCTCCGAACAGGTCAGCATGGGCGATTTCTCGGCCGACGAATATGTCAAGAAAGGCAATGACGAGATCAGCTCACTGTCGGAATCGTTCAACCGTATGCGGCGTTCGCTTGATAGCGCAATGAAACTGCTGGATGAATGAGCATGACCGGCGCGATCCCCGCAAGCGTTGGCAAGTACCGGATAGATTCGGTGGTCGGCAAGGGGGCGATGGGGGTGGTCTATCTGGGCCATGACCCGCATATCGATCGCGTTGTGGCAATCAAGACCCTGCACACCCACCTGATGGATAACGACCAGCGCGCCGACTGGCTGGCGCGCTTCTCGCGCGAGGCAAAGGCGGCGGGCAAATGCCTGCACGGCAATCTGGTGACGATCTTTGACTATCTGGTGCAGGATGACCAACCCTATCTGGTAATGGAATACATCCAGAGCGAAACTCTGGCCGACCGGATAGCCCGCCCCCCGTTGCCCAACCTTCAGGAATTCGGTTCAGTCATGACGCAGATGCTGGCGGGGCTGGATGCGATCCATGCGGTGGGGATTGTGCATCGCGACGTGAAACCGGCCAATGCGCTGCTGCTGCCCGACGGGCGTATCAAGCTGGCCGATTTCGGCGTGGCGCGGGTAGAGGCATTGGGCGCCACCCATAGCGGCATGATCGGCACCCCCGACTATATGTCGCCCGAACAGTTCATGGGGCGGCAGGCCGATGCCCGCGCCGATATTTTTGCCGCCGGTGTGATCATGTTTGAATTGCTGACCGGTCGCAAACCTTTTGAAAGCGGCTCTTTGGGGGAGTTGACCCAAAAGGTGATCTCGGGCCAATGCCTGAACCTGCGCGATCTGGCCCCCGACCTGCCGCCCAAGCTGTACGATATCTCGCATTACGCCTTGCAGGCCGACCCTGCCAACCGCATTCCCAACGCCCGCGCCTTTGCGACGGCGCTGCACGATGCGTTGCGCAATCTGGACCGTGCCGTGCTTGACGATACCGAGCGCACCATCGTGGCGATCCCCGGCGCGCCCGCACCGGTGGAAATGTCGCAAACGCTGGCCAACCTGATGCCCAAATCGACGTTGGCCCGCATAGAGGCCCTGCTGACCAAGCAAATCGGCCCGATTGCCAAGGTGCTGGTGCGCAAGGTTTCCAACGCCACCAGCGATACCAACCAGTTGATCGAACAGCTTGCCGCCGAAATCGGCCCCGAACAACGCGAGGCCTTCAAGGCAGCGGTGCGCAACCAGTTGCAACAATCCCACGCCAGCGCCACCGGTGCGGTCGCCGGTTTTGATCAGGCGCTGCTGGAATCGCTGATCAAACAGCTGACCCCGCACCTTGGCCCGATTGCTAAAATTCTGGTAAAACGCACCGCCGCAACTTGTCAGACCCGATCCGAGCTGACCACAACCCTTGCCGGCCATATCGACGACGAAGCCAGCCGCAACGCCTTTTTACAAAGCGTCCGTTAGCGGTTGCCCTTAAAGGGCAACCTGTATTTCAACGCGGCGGTTGGCGTCGGCGCGCGGGTGGCTCGGGTCTTTCAAACGGGCCTCGCCCATGCCGACAGCGTGCAGCAAATTCCCGTCAATCCCGCATTCGCGCACCATATAGCGCACCACCTCTTCGGCCCGCGCGGTGCTAAGGGCAAGGTTGTATTCAACCGAGCCGGACGCATCGGTATGGCCGATAATCTGATAACTGCCCTGCGCGGTCATTTCGGGCAGTAACTGGTCGTCGGGGTTGCTTTCGGCCATGGCCTGCGCGGCCTCCTGGGTGGCGGCCTCGTTGGCCTGAATGGCGCTACACAGTGCATCAACCTGCGCCTTGGATTCATCCTTCAGAAAAGCTGAATCGAATTCAAAGAAAATCGTCAGGTCAATCACCAGATCTTCGGGCATCACCACACCTGTTGTGCTGGCCGCCTGAACGTCGCCCTCGGTTTGCACACCCAGCGCCACTGTGTCGGAATCTCCGGTTTCGGCGGTATCGCCTTCGATAAATTCAAGCGTGCGGGTCGCGCCCATCCCCTCGGCCTCGCGCGCCAGTTCCTCGCGTTGCGCCTTGAGCAACGCCAGAATTTCGGCGGCGGTCATCGGAGTCGTGGTTTGCGCGGCAACCGGGCTGATCATCAACGCAACGGTTGAAAGCATGGCAAGTTTGCGTAACATCATTTTTGGCCTCGTTTTACAAAAAGACAAACAGTTTTCCCCAAGCCTAGGCGATTCCGGCAGAATCAGCAAATCCGGGGTTTCAATAGCTAAAATATGGGGGTTTTATTCCTCGGTTACAAGATATCGCGATACAATTCTGGTGCGCGGGTCCGCCAGCAAGTCCCGCCTCGGGGCCAGATCTTCCATCAGCGCCTCAAAGGATTCCACCCGCGCCCGCATTCCGTCGAATAGCGGTGTCGGCGTCAGAATCGCCACAATCAGGCTGGTGCCATAGGGTGGCAGAACACTAAACCCGATCTTCGCGTTCGAATCCTGTTTGGCGATCTCGGCAGGGTAGGTGATCCGGATAGTGCGATGATTGCCCTCTACCTCGCCGATCGAAGGCACGTTGTTGGCCGGTCGCGCCTGCATGGGCAGCATGTTGATCACCTTGCCATTCGAATCAAAATAGGACACATACAAAAACCCCTGCGCATCGACGGGCAAAGTCACGTCGATCACCGGGTTTTCGCCCGCATGGTACAGCCCCCCCGGCGCCAGCCCCTCTTTGGAACCATAGGAAAATTCGAACGCGACGCCCTGTTCCTGCCCCTCGGGCAGGAATTCGGTGATGGCACAAACCGGCGGGTTGAGGATCAGCACGTTATAGGTAACTTCGCGCCCGCCGGTCAGGTCGTTCAGCACCAGATCGAGCACATCGACATCGTCCAGCCGCGCCAGCGTGCCCGAGATCGTCACCCCTTCATCCGGCCCCAGTTCAACCCCGTTCCCCCCCGAGGCCCGCAACTGGCCGCAACTGGCATATTGCTGGATTTGCCGGTTCAGCTCGGCCAGATCCAGCACGTTGTTTACCGGCGGCGGCGGGGTGGTTGTATCGTTGTTTTGCTGGTCATTACCCTGATCGACGGTTTCACCGGCGGGCAGGGTTATGTCGTTGCTCAGGGTAAAGCCCAGTTCCCCCGCCACCCGCGCGGCGGCCAGAATGATCTTGTCCGCATCGGCGCGGCTGTCGGCCTCGCCACTCAGATGCACGGTGGCATCCTCGACCACCATCCGCCACTGGTGCAGGGGGGCTGCGGTGGCGGCCAGTCTGGCCACACCATCGGCCCAGCCCTGCACCGGCGCACCGCTGGCATAGTCATAAACGCTTTGCACCTGTGACGGGTTGAAGGCCGAGGCCAGCGCCGCATCAAGCGATTCACCGCTTTGCGGGTCGGGCACATTGCCCGAAACCCGTATCGGCGCCGGCCCGCCCGCGGCGGCAATCTCTATCCGGT
>JALXER010000240.1 GCA_027069385.1 Paracoccaceae bacterium | reverse complement strand
TTCTGGTGTGTCGAGTCCGATTTTGACAAGGTGAGGGGGGTCGTTGACACCACGTCGGGTTTTACCGGCGGCGATCTGGACCATGCCACCTACCGGCAGGTTTCGCGCGGCAATACCGGCCATGTCGAAGCGGTTCGCATCACCTATGATGCGGATATCGTATCCTATCAGCAATTGCTGTATGTGTTCTGGCGTACCATTGATCCCACCGACGACGGCGGGCAGTTTTGCGATCGGGGCAGCCCTTACCATACCGCCATTTTCGCCCTGAACGACGAACAGTTTCGTGCGGCGCGGGCCTCCAAAGCAGCAATCGGCAACAGCCTGGGTGCGCCGGTTGTCACCGATATCCGCCGCGCGTCGGATTTCTGGGAGGCCGAACGGTCGCACCAGAACTACTATATCAAAAATCCGCGCCGCTATGGTTATTACCGCAGCGCTTGCGGGCGCGATGCGCGGGTTGCGATGCTATGGGGTGACGAGGCGGTTTTTGCCAACGATCACTAACCCGATTGCAGGGTGGCGGCGATGGCCTTGCCGTCCCCCGACAGGGCCAGACGCTTGACCCGCCCCCCCTCGCCCGAAAGAAAACAGATACGCGACTTTGCCACACCGGTCGTTTTGGCAAGCAGCTTGACCAGCGCCTTGTTTGCGGCTCCATCCACCGGCGGGGCGGCAACCCGAACGCGCAGCACCGGCTTGCCGGACGGGTCCAGGCCGACCCCGTCGATCCGGTCGCGCCCCGCCTTCGGGGTCAACCGCACCGCCAGTTCAAGCCCGTCCGCAACGATCCGCCACGGCAGGGTCATCCAAACGCGCCGATATTGTTGATCAGAATGATGCGCAGCGCCATCAGGCCGAAAATCACGATCAGCGGTGCCAGATCAAGCCCGCCCATATCGGGCAGCAAGCGGCGGATCGGATCATAGACCGGTCTTAGCAGCCGGTTCAGCCCGTACCAGATTTGCGCGACCAGCGGTTGGCGCAGGTTCAACACCTGAAACCCCACAAGCCAGCTCATGACGATATGCGCGATGATAATGTACCAGATCAGGTCCAGGACCAGCATCAGGATGGAAAACAGGGAATACATGGTTGCTCCGGAGTTTTGAAAAGCGTTGCGCCTTTACCTAATGTGCCGGTGCGGGCAAAACAAGTGCGGTGATGGCCCCAAGGTCAGGCTTGCCAAGCCCGCGCGTATTCGTAAGCTGGCCAAAACCACAGGGGCAAAAGATATGTATCCGTTTATCCGCATGGGCTGGCAGATCTTCAAACATCGCAACGACCCGCCGCTGCCCCCCGGCGGGGTGCACGAATCCAGCCATTATTGCCTGCCGTGGGATCTGGACCTGTGGCGAGAGCTGAATAACGGCCGCACCCTGACCCTTTACGACCTTGGCCGCATTCCGCTAGCCAAACGCATCGGCCTGATTCCGGCGCTAAGGCGCGCAACTGGGGGCTGACCATGGCCGGTGCCTCGGTGCGCTATCGCCGCCGCGTGGTGATGTTCGACCGCATCACCATGCACAGCCGCGCCCTTGGCCGTGACAAACGGTTTTTCTATATCCAGCAAAGCATGTGGAAGGGCGGAGAGGCGCTTTCCTCTATCCTGTACCGCAGCGCGGTGGTGGGCAAATCGGGGATTGTCCCGACCAAAGACGTTGTGGCAGAAATGGGCCAAAGCGACTGGAACCCGACCCTGCCCGAATGGGTGCAGCACTGGATTGCCGCCGAGGATGAACGCACATGGCCACCGGAGTTTTAACATGAGCAGCATAGACACGATCGTCTGGGATTTTGACGGGGTGCTGAACCGCAGCGCGGATTTCAACGATTCAGACTGGCACCACGGTTTTGAAGGCGAATTTGGCCATTCCTTTGAAACCTTCCGCGATATCGTGTTCAACGACACTTTTACCGAGGTCTTGATTGGTGAAATCAGCCTGATGGATGTGCTGGCCGACTGGGCCGCGACGGTGGGCTATCACGGCGATTTGCGCAATGTCATCGAATTCTGGTTCCAGTCGGAATACGACCTTGATGAGCGCGTGCTGGCCATGCTTTCCGCCAGCCGGTTGCGCAATGTGATGGGCACCAATAACGACCCGATGCGCACCCAGTTCATCGCGCAGGATCTGGGCTTTGCCGAGCGGATGACGCATATTTTTGCCTCGGGGCTGATGGGGGTTGCCAAACCGGACGAGGGCTTTTTTGACCGGATCGCCGACGAATTGCGGGTCGAGCCTGAATCGTTGCTGCTGATCGACGACCGGCCCGACAACATAGAGGCAGCGCGCGCCAATGGCTGGCACGCGCACCGGTTTGACGGGCAGGATTATGCCGGGTTGCAATCAACCCTGACCCGTATTGGTGCCTTGTAAGGCCTTATGGCCGGATATAGGCCCAGCCCTGTTCTTGCAACAACACCAGTTGCACCACGCCCGAGGGCACCATTTCGGCCTCGTCCAGCAACTCTATGTCATGCCCTGCCGCGTTGGACATCTTGCGGGCGGTGTTGCCACAGGCGGCAAAGGTCAGACCTTCGATTTCCAGCGACATCACCGAAATCCTGTCGGCCACCGGCGAGGTATCGGCGCGCAGCATATGCAGCCCCGGGCCATAGGCCACCACCTCGATTTCAACCGTGTCACCCTGACTTTCGAAATAGGCGGTCACGTTCTTGACGTTGTTCAGCGTCATATTCATAACCGCCGGATCGTTCTGGTCCACATGGAACGCGATCCGGTGGTTTACCCCTTCGGCGAATACCGGCTGGGCAATGGTTACGGCCAGCGCCACGGCGCCTAGTGTCGATTTAAACATGATCTCTCCCCTTTTTGGTTTTGTGGCCCGTTTCGGGCGCATGGCTGCAACGTATCAGCTTTTGCCCGCCTGTCACGCGAAATCAGCCCTTGAACCGCGCTGCGATACGCGGTCTTATCGGCACAGGCAAATCAAAGGGGCGGATCATGCAGGAAAAAACATCGCGCAAGGGGATTTGGGGCTGGATGTTGTTCGACTGGGCCGGACAGCCGTTCCACACGCTGGTGATCACCTTTATTTTCGCGCCTTATTTCGCCGCCGAGCTGTTCGCGGACGAGGCCACGGGCCAGTCGGTCTGGGGGTTTCTGGTCGGCGGAGCCGGAATTCTGGTGGCGCTTAGCGCGCCGTTTCTGGGGGCTGCTGCCGACAAGACGGGGCCGCGCAAGCCGTGGGTCTTCGGGTTTAGCGCGCTGTTTGTGGTGGGCTGTTTTGGCCTTTGGGGGGCGGCTCCGGGCAGTGAAAGCCTGCTGTGGGTCTATATTTCTTTCGTCGCGGCCTTTATCGGCGCGGAATACATGATCATTTTCACCAACGCCATGCTGCCCGATCTGGTAGAGCGCAAAGAGGTCGGTCGCCTGTCGGGCTATGGCTGGGCGCTGGGCTATGTCGGCGGGGTGGTTATTCTGTTTTTCATGCTGGCCTTTGTGTCAACCGCGCCCGGAAAGGAAACCACCCTGATCGGTATCGCGCCGATCATGGGGCTGGATCCGGCACTGGGCGAACCGGCGCGGGCCTCGGGGCCGATATCGGCGGTGTGGTTCATCATCTTTGCGATCCCGTTTTTCCTGTTTACGCCGGACAAACCCAAGCCCACCAAGCTGCGTCAGGCCATCAACCACGAAGTCGGAGGCCTGCGCGAAAGCTGGGTCACGCTCAAGAAATTCCCGCAATTGTGGATGTTTTTCCTGTCCTCGATGCTGTATCGCGACGGGCTGGTGGTGCTGTACGCCTTTGGGGCGATCTATGCCAAGGGCGTGCTGGGCTGGTCGTCATTCGAACTGGGCATTTTCGGGATATCCGCCGCCATTGCCGGGGCGCTTGGCGCGTGGCTGGGCGGCTGGGTTGACGGGCGGCGCGGGCCGATGCCGGTGGTGCAGTTCTCTATCTTTTCGCTGCTGGCAGTCAGCATCGCGGTGCTGACCATCACCAAAACTTCGGTGCTGGGTCTGAGCGTTGCCGAAACCTCGGCTTTGCCCAACATTGCGTTTTTCATCTGCGGCGGTGTTATCGGCGCGGCGGGCGGGGCGATGCAGGCGTCATCGCGCACGCTGGTTGTGCAATTTGTCGAGGGCAAATTACCCATGACCGAGGCCTTCGGGATTTACGCCATGGCGGGCAAGGCCACCGCCTTTATCGGTCCGATCTCGGTCGGGATCGTCACCGCACTGACCGGCTCGCAACGCGCGGGGATATCGCCGGTGGTGGCGCTGTTCCTGATCGGCCTGGTGCTGCTGGTGCTGGCCAAGAAACGCGAAAGGGCCACATCATGAAACGCCTGCTCCTTGCCGCGCTGCTGGTTTTGCCGCTGGCTCCGGCCAAGGCCGACACACCGGCCAAGCAACTGTTCGGCGCGGTTTCCCTGCCATCAAACCAGCCGCCCGAGGCATTCGGCTCTTACGCGCGGGGCTGCGCGGCGGGGCTGGTGCAATTGCCCGAAACCGGGCCGGGCTGGCAGGCCATGCGCCTGTCGCGCAATCGCAACTGGGGCCACCCCGAAACGCTGGCCTTTGTTGAACGCCTGTCCTCTGCCGCCATCGATATCGGCTGGAAGGGTATTTATGTCGGTGACATGTCGCAACCGCGCGGCGGGCCGATGCTGTCGGGCCATGCCAGCCACCAGATCGGGCTGGATGTGGATATCTGGATGCTGCCGCCCGAGCGGCTGGACCTGAGCAGGGCCGAACGCGAGAGCATTTCCTCTATCTCGGTACGCTCGCGCGATCAGCGCTCGGTCAACGGCAACTGGACGCCCGAACACATGGCCGTGCTGCGAGCCGCCGCGATGGATCCGGCGGTGGCGCGGATATTTGTCAGCGGTGCGATCAAGGTGCAGATGTGCCAGGACGCGCCCGCCAATGACCGTGACTGGCTGCGCAAGATCCGGCCATGGTGGGGGCACCACGACCATTTTCATGTGCGACTGAACTGCCCCGGGGATTCGCCCAACTGCACCAATCAGGGGGCGATTCCGCGCGGTGACGGCTGCGAGGATGCGCAATGGTGG
>JALXER010000239.1 GCA_027069385.1 Paracoccaceae bacterium | reverse complement strand
CGCCGCCGGAAAACCCCATAAGGTTGCTGTCACAGCCGTTGCCAGAAAGCTCGTCACCATCGTGAATGCACTTTGCAAATCGCGCCAGACTTGGGTCTCTAACACCACTTAAAAAGACAGTTGCTAGACCGGCGCGGCGGCTAGATGAATACCGTTTTTCGAGATGAGCGAGAAGCTCAGGCCAGGTTTTGGTGTTCTGCCCTCAATCACTTCGAACCGGTGGCGCGAAAGCAATGTCGCGAGCATGATTTGCGCTTGAAGCTGCGCAAAACTGGCACCGATGCAAATGCGCGGGCCGGCACCGAACGGGATAAAGGCATATTTGCTGATCTTGCCCGACCCGTCAAAACGCACCGGATCAAAGCGGTCCGGGTCCTTCCACAGGCTATGATGGCGGTGCAGCGCATATAGCGGTATCAGAATCTGGTCGCCTTTGCGAAAGCGCACCCCGCCAATGGTATCATCAGTCAGGGATTTTCGCACCAATAGCGGGAATGAGGGGTAAAGGCGCATGGTTTCGCGGATAATATTGCCGATCAGGGGCATGGATTTAACGTCTTTGGCTGTAGCAGCACGACCCTGCAATACCCTTTGCGCCTGTTCGCGCGCCGCCTTCTGCACATCCTGATCAAAGGCCGAAAGATACAGCGCCCAGGACAAGGTGCGCGCCGTTGTATCATGTCCGGCAATCAGCATAACCGCAAGATTGTCGCGAATTTGGGCGTCGGTAATATACCCGTCAGGGTCTTTGGCTTGCGCGGCCAAAAGCTGATCGAGGATATCGGGTTGCGGGTTGGGGCCGTCGCGTTTGCGCTGTTTAATTGCCGTATCAATCAAACGGCGTCCATAGGCAATGGTGGGCGATTGCCCACTTCGACCAAGGCGCGGCATCCAGCCGGGCGCGGCGATGAAATCCAGCGGGGAAAACCGGGCGATTTCCTCGATAAAGGCTGCCAGCGCGCGTTTGACCGTTTGCATAATCAACGGATTTGCATCGGCCATTGCAAGCTTGGCGATCAGGTCAAAGGTGGCGCTGGCCATCAGGGGTTCGACATCCAACGGGCCATTCTCCGCAGCCGAAATCTGACCAGAGGTCCTCTCGGCCGCTGCCGAAAAATCCTTGGAGTACTTTTCCAGCGCCGAGATATGAACGGCCCTGGCCATGGGCGGGCGCAGTTTTTCCCATGTTCTGTCATGCGAGGAAACGATGTTGTCAATCGCAACCGACCGGAACAGATCAACGACCAGATCGCCCTTGGGAAAGTCCGCAACCCGCGCGTTCAGGATGGTGCGAATTAGTGGCGGATCCATGATCATGTGAAAGCGCGCGCCGGCCCTGCCCGACACGACGGGCTTGGTCAGGCAATCTTTTGGCAACAATTCAAGAAAGTTCCACTGGGCCATGCGAAGGGCCTGCATGGGCGAGGGGACGGTTTCCGACAGCTTCACCTTGGCCGGATATTTGGCGGTACAATCAAGCACGATGGGCTCCAACCCGTTAAGCCCCCCTTATGCTAACAGATTATGAAGGTCCAGCAAGGGACGAAGGCATGATCACATGATCCCGAGGCTGCGCCCGTAATCCACATAGCAGGCTTTGCTTTGAAACTCGGGGTCTATTTCGGCGGGGTCCACGGGGTGGCTTGTGATCCCTGCTCCTTCGACAATCCGGTTCATAAGGTTAAAAAGGCAGCAGATCTGCACCGCATCAAACAGCGCCGCCTCAGACCAGCCAGCGGCATAAACCGCCGCTGCATCGGCCTGCACCATGCGGGCGGGGGTGAGGGGTTGGCGAATTACCCATAACCCCGTAGGGTGGGTGCTTGCACCCACCATCCGCGCGCAGGTGGTGGGTGCTGATTGCAGGTGGTGGGTGCTGATTATTGCCAAACGCCATGGAAATCGCCGTATGCGCCCCGGTGCAAAAGGCACAGGCGTTGAGGCCGGACACATAGGCCGCGATCAGTTCCCGCTCGTCAATGCTCAGGTCACCCGGTCCACGTCCTGCAAGTTATTGCCCACCCATTTACGCGGGCTGCACCCGCTGATCCGCAAAAATTCCCGATTAAAATTCGATTTTGTGTTGAAACCCGACGACAACATGGCAGAGGTCACGCTCTCGCCCGCCAATAAAGCCGCCTGTGCCGCCTTGATCCGCGCGTTGTTAACATAGCGAGAGACATTTTCACCGGTTTCCCGATTGATCACAATCGAAAGGCTTTTGGCCGGAATCCCCAGCTTTCGCGAGAGCCGCGCCAAGGTCAGGTCAGGGTCCAGATAGGGGTGGTGTTCAGACATATAGGCCTGCACGCGCGCCCAAATCTCCTGTTCCGCTTCACTGCTCGGGCGCGGCGGGGCTTCCTCGGCGGCTTCCTCTGCCTGTAGGTGGCTCGACAGGCTGATAATGCCGATCAGCAGCAGGTTTCCAACGGAAAAAACGCTGATAATCCACGGCTGCAACGCCCCCCAACCCGCGCGAATGGCGATGATGATCAAAACATCACTCAAGGCCGAAAGGGCCAGGGCGACCCCGATAACCCGCCAAATTTGTGAAGGCAGATTGCCGTCCCCAAAAAAGGCGCGTGGCTGGGCATCCGGCCCCCTGTTTGATTGCAGCAGGATCGCGAAGCCGTAAACAACAAACACGCCCGGAACGAAGAGGTCCAGAAATTCGGGCGCGGTGATGAGGGCGGCCAGGGCGGTCACCGGCACCAACAGGTGCAGCATATCTGCGCGCTTGCGCGGGCGCACGGCTGTCCATTGAAAAGCACACCACGCCATGGGCGGGATCAGGGTTGCGGTGATCGGCTGCACCAGCCGCATACCCGGCACCTGATAATGCTGCGCCAGCGCGATGATCGCGGTTTGGGCGGCGCAAACGGCCAGCAACACGGCGATGGGGCCAAGCTGCCCGCGCTGCATCCACGCCCGAATGAACAAAAACACCAGCACGAGCGCGCCGAAAACGGGGATGGGAAGACTTGGCATCAGGCACCTTTGCTATGGCTTTACCCCCGTTTTAGGCCTGAAACCCGATCTTGGCGACCTAAAACCGGTTTTAGGTCGCCGATCAGCACCGGAAAACGCACCTTTGGGGCAGGAACTTTCACAAAGGAGACCTTCGATGAAACTGCTCATAGCTGCAATACTGTTACTAACCGCCGTATCCCAAGCCCTTGCCAGCCCCGCAGGCCTGCGGTTCACCAAATTGGAAATGCCCCACCATAACCGGCGGGCATCTGTGCAAATCTGGTATCCCAATGGCGGCGGCGGTGATGAAACGGTCTTTGCCGGGAATGCGGTGTTTGAAGGGGTTGACGCGGCGATCTGGGCCGAGGTGCAGGCGGGGCAACATCCGGTTGTCCTGTTCAGCCACGGCATGGGCGGTGCGCCACGCGCGCAGGCATGGCTGGCGGCGGGTCTGGCCCGCCGGGGCGCGATTGTCGTTGCGGTGACCCATGCCAATTCGACATGGGGGGATTTCGACATGGCCGAGGGCATCAAGCATTGGACACGGGTCGCTGACCTGTCCGTCGCCCTTGACGGGCTGATGGCAGCCCCCGATTTCGCGGGCCATATTGACCCCACGCGCATCATGGCGGCCGGATTTTCCTATGGCGGCTGGACCGCGCTTTCCATGGGCGGCCTGAGGGGGAACCATCAAGGGGCCGTTGATACATGCCGTGAATTTATCGACACAATGGAGACCTGCGCGCTTCTCATGTCCGCTGAGGTAAACATGCAGGCGCTTGATCCGGCGGTTTGGAACGCAAATTACGCCGACCCCCGCATCACCCATGTGGCGGCCATAGACCCGGGATTCGTGTGGGGGCTGACCACGCAAGACACCGCCGCCCTTGTTCCCGACCTGCTGCTGATCGGGCTTGGGGGCGGTGATAACCGAATGCTGGATGCCGATTTTGACAAAAGCGGCCTCACAGCGCGCCTGCCAAATGCACAAATCATCCGCTTTGACCCCGCGTTTCACTTCACCGCAATGCCCGTTTGCACACCGGCCGGCGAAGCCATTTTGCGCGATGAAGGCGATGATCCGGTCTGCACAGACCCGGCGGGCACCGACCGTGCAACTGTTCATGCAGAAATAATTGACGCGATTGCAAACCAACTGGGCCTTTAAATAAAAAGTTGCCGCTGGCTGGGTGCTTTCGAACGGCCGCAAAGTCCGCAGACCCGACACGGACAAAAAGGGCCGCCCGAAGGCGGCCCAATTTGTTCTAAGCGGTGTGGCTTTCGGTGATTGGCCCGAAGGGGGGCCATTCACCTGTCGCCTTGTCGGTGAATTCCTTTCAGGAACTAACCTTACATCATGCCGCCCATGCCACCCATGCCGCCCATGTCGGGCATTGCAGGGGCCGCGCCTTTTGGCTCTGGCTTGTCGGCGATCATGGCTTCGGTGGTGATCAAGAGGCCGGCGATAGAGCCCGCATCCTCGAGCGCGGTGCGCACCACTTTGGCGGGGTCGATCACGCCGAAGTCGAACATGTTGCCATATTCTTCGGTCTGGGCGTTAAAGCCGAAGTTGCTGTCGTCGCTCTCGCGCACCTTGCCAGCCACAACAGCGCCGTCAACACCGGCATTGTCGGCGATCTGGCGCAGCGGAGCCTCTAGCGCGCGGCGTACAATCGCGATGCCTGCGTCCTGATCCGAGTTGTCGCCGCTCAGACCGGCAAGCCCTTTGGCACCCTGCATCAGGGCAACACCACCGCCAACAACCACGCCTTCCTGCACGGCCGCACGGGTCGCGTTCAGGGCGTCGTCTACGCGATCTTTGCGCTCTTTCACTTCAACTTCGGTAGAGCCACCAACACGGATCACCGCAACACCGCCAGCCAGCTTGGCCAGACGTTCCTGCAGTTTTTCACGGTCATAATCCGAGGTGGTTTCCTCGATCTGCTGTTTGATCTGCGAAACACGGGCTTCGATCTCGGCTTTTTCGCCATTGCCGTCAACGATGGTTGTTTCGTCTTTGGTAATGGTGATTTTCTTGGCGGTGCCGAGCATTTCCATGCCGACATTTTCAAGCTTCATACCCAGATCTTCGGAAATCACCTGACCACCGGTCAGCACAGCGATGTCTTGCAACATGGCCTTGCGACGATCACCAAAACCAGGGGCCTTAACAGCTGCGATTTTCAGGCCGCCACGCAGTTTGTTGACCACAAGGGTTGCCAGCGCTTCGCCGTCAACATCTTCGGCAATGATCAGCAGCGGTTTGCCGGACTGGATTACGGTTTCCAGCAGCGGTACCATGGGCTGAAGCGACGAGAGTTTTTTCTCGTGCAGCAACACAAGGCAGTCTTCCATGTCGGCAATCATTTTGTCGGGATTGGTGACAAAATAGGGCGACAGGTAACCGCGGTCGAACTGCATGCCTTCAACTACTTCGGTTTCGGTTTCCAGACCTTTGTTTTCCTCGACAGTGATCACACCTTCATTGCCCACGCGCTGCATGGCATCGGCAATCTGGTTGCCGATAGCGGCTTCGCCATTGGCCGAAATGGTGCCGACCTGGGCCACTTCGTCACTGTCTTTGACTTCTCGGGCCGATTCCTGAATGCTGGCAACAACCGAGGAAACCGCCATGTCGATGCCGCGTTTCAGGTCCATCGGGTTCATGCCGGCGGCAACCGATTTCAAGCCTTCGCGTACCAGCGCCTGAGCCAGAACGGTTGCGGTCGTGGTGCCGTCGCCTGCGGTGTCATTGGTGCGCGAGGCAACCTCTTTGACCATCTGCGCGCCCATGTTTTCGAACTTGTCGGACAATTCGACTTCTTTCGCAACGGTTACGCCGTCTTTGGTGATACGCGGTGCACCGAAAGATTTGTCGATCACAACATTACGGCCTTTGGGGCCGAGGGTCACTTTTACAGCATTGGCGAGGATGTCCACGCCGGCCAGCATTTTATTGCGGGCTTCGGTGCCGAAATTTACGTCTTTTGCAGCCATTGGTTTAGCTCCTTGGAAATTGGGTTAGGCAATGATGCCCATGATGTCGGATTCTTTCATGATCAGCAGCTCTTCGCCGTCAATCTTGATTTCGGTGCCGGACCATTTGCCAAACAGGACCTTGTCGCCTGCCTTAACGTCCATGGCCACGCGGTTGCCCGCTTCGTCGCGCGCACCAGCGCCAACCGAAATGATCTCGCCTTCGGACGGTTTTTCTTTGGCTGCGTCGGGAATGATCAGGCCGCCAGCGGTTTTTTCTTCGCTTTCGAGACGGCGGACCACAACGCGGTCATGCAATGGTGTGAATGCCATTTTGGATGCTCCTATCAGGTGTTCCATTTTCAGGGTGGTTTTCGCTTAGTAGCACTCACCACCCTTGAGTGCTAACGAGGGGTATTTAGGCAGGGTTAGCGGGCGAGTCAAGGGCAAGGTGTCGCGGGGGCGGGGGAAATTGTATAGGGTGGTTTAACCTGCCGATCCTACGGTGGCGGGCTGAAGCCCGCCCTACAGGGCTGTGTGCGTCTCTTGTATTTATTGCCTACAAAATCCGGAACACTTTGCTGACAATAGCATCTGATGTGCGGTAGGTCTTAAAGCCCATGGCATCATAATATGCGAGGCCGGCACTGTTCCCTTTTCCGATACTCGCATCTATGTGTGTAAGCCCGAACGCGCGGGCATTTTCTTGTGTTTTTGCAAACATAGCTTTGCCAATGCCAAGGCGGGCAGCTGCGGGGCTTATATGTGTTCCGATGACGCCCCATCCAAAGGTCACATTGTAGATGTTGTTTTCGGTTGCCAACAGCAGAACCTGAAACCCGGATATCGTTCCGTCATCATTTACCGCGACCATGCATTTGATCAATGCCGGATTATCAAGATAGCGCTCTTGAATAAACCCGATATCGCTGGGGGCGCTTCGCTTTTGAGCGGCTACGAGTTGCTTCAAAACGAGGCTCATACCCTCTGCATCCGAATGTGTTGCGGGCCGAATGAGCATTTTATTCTCCGTGGAACCTATGGTTTTCTATTTTGCAGGGTGGGTTTTAACCCACCAATCGAGGGGGTGGCGGGCTGAAGCCCGCCCTACAATTCTGTTGCTCAGGTTGGCTTTCCGTATGCCTTCAGGCCTTCAACCCCGCGTGATGTCAGCCCATACACCCCGCGTTCCACCCGCTCGAACCATCCATAATGGTCCGCCGCCATAATCCGCGTGGCCGTCGGTACTTCGGCCCCCTTGGCCACATCCGCCCCCTTGCTCGGCCCGTTCGCCTGCAAGAACCCCGCGCATTTCAGCGCGTCCTGGCGATAAGAGGTGATAATCCCCGCGCGCGTCGCGCCACCGGCATTCGGGTCGCCCTCGCGGCGGGCAAATTCGCGCAGCAACCGCGCCTTGCGTTTAGGGGACTTGCGCGGGGTAAACGGCGCGGGGTCGGCCAGAACCTCGACAAAGCTGTCGCGCAGCCGCACGGTAATCAGGCCAAGGCCAAGGCGGCGGCACAGCGCGGTATGCGCCTTGATCAGCTTGCCCTTGGGCTTTTCTATGGCCAGATAAACCACGTCGCTGATCGCTTGCCTTGCAATGCCCTGCTGCACCAGTGTCAGGGTAAACCCGCGTTTCAATTCGACCAATACCGGTTCTTCGCCTTCGCGTATGGCAACCACATCGACCGCGCCGATTTCGGATTTAACCTCGTATCCCTGCGCCATCAGCAAGGCCTTGATCGGCGGGTACAGATCGGTTTCGCGCGGGTTGGTCATGTTTTTCGGGTTCCTGATCCGGCCAAACTATCAATGCATGATAAGGGTGACAAGCGGGATGATCCGCTCTATAACAGCGGCAAATTATTGCAGCGCAGCAAAGGGAACGCGATGATCAAGATTTTCGGCCACAAGGCCCCCGACACCGATGCCACCTGTTCGGCCCTGATTTGGGCGTGGTATCTGAACGAGGTAAAAAACAAACCCGCCACCGCCCATGTGCTGGGCACCCCCAATACCGAGGCCGCTTTTGTGCTGAAGCGCTGGGGGTTTGACTGCCCCGAGGTGCTGGAAGATGTGGCCGATGGCGACAAGGTGGTGATTGTGGACACCAATAACCCCGGTGAATTGCCCGCCAATATCAACAACGCCGATATCCGGCAGGTTATCGACCACCACGCGCTGGCCGGCGGGTTGACCACCAAAGGCCCGATCAACATGACCATCCGCCCCGTGGCCGCTACCGCGACGGTGATGTATTCCAACATGCGCAAACCGGCGCTTGAACAGATGCCCGATGCGATCAAGGGGCTGGTGCTTAGCTGCATCCTGTCCGATACGCTCGAATTCCGTTCGCCAACCACAACACCGCGGGATGTGTCGATTGCGCACCGGATGGCCAAGGACCTTGGCCTTGATATTCCGGCATATGCCGCCGAGATGTTTGCCGCCAAGTCCGATATCTCGCATTTTTCCGATGCCGAGTTGCTGCGGCTCGATTCCAAAATCTTCGAGGTCGGCACGACCAAGCTGCGGGTTTCGGTGCTCGAAACCACCGCGCCGCAGGTGGTGATGGATCGCAAGGCCGACCTGATCGCCAGCATGCAGGCCGTCGCGGCCGAGGATGGCGTCGATCAGGTGCTGCTGTTTGTGGTCGATATCCTTAACGAGGCCTCTACTCTGCTGATTGCCAATGATACGGTGAAATCGATCGCTGAAAAATCTTTTGGTGTAAGTGTTACGGGTGATACCGTTCTGTTGCCCGGCGTGGTTTCGCGCAAAAAACAGATCATCCCGAACCTGAAGGTGTAACCCATGCCCCGAGGACATAATCTGCCGGTTGGCACGTTGTTCATCGATGAACTGGAGGTCGGCATGAGCCGGTATCTGGAAAAGGTAATCGATGACGAAACCATTCACGCATTCGCCATTCTGTCGAGCGACCACAACCCGATTCATATGGACGAGGAATACGCGGCGGGTACGCCCTTCAAGGGGCGCATCGCGCACGGGATGATCGGGGCGGGGCTGATTTCGGCGGTGATTGGCGAGCAATTGCCCGGACACGGCACCGTTTATCTGAAACAGGACCTGACCTTTACCGCGCCGGTGCGCCCCGGGGATACGGTGCGCGCGGTGGTGACTATTCACGATATCGATATCCATACGCGGCGCGTGGGGCTTGATTGCGTCTGCACGGTGGGCGATACCGTAGTGATCGAGGGTCAGGCGCTGGTGCTGGCCCAACGGCGCGAATAAGGGCATAAAATGCTGATTTTTGAACGGTATACCGGCGTTTCCCTACGCGGGGCGTCGGTTGCCATGGGCAACTTTGACGGGGTGCATCTGGGCCATTGTTCGGTGATCGATCTGGCGCGGGTTGACGGTTTGCCTCTTGGGGTCATCAGTTTCGAGCCGCACCCGCGCAGCTTTTTTGCCCCCGATGCGCCGCCCTTCCGGTTGATGAATGTCAGTGCCAAACGGCACCGGCTGGCTAAAATCGGGGTGGATGTGCTTTATGATCTGCCCTTTGATGCGCAGCTTGCCAGCCTGTCGGCGATGGCATTTCTGCGCGATGTACTGGCCGAAGGTTTAGGGGTAAATCATCTGGTCGTGGGTGAGGATTTCCGGTTTGGCAAGGGCCGGACCGGTGACGTTGACTTTCTGCGCACCCATTGCCCGGATTTCGACATCGATCTGACCGTGGCACCGCTGATTTCCGACGAGCACGGGCATTATTCGTCTTCCGCGATTCGCTCGGCGCTGGCGGCGGGCCAGCCCGAGGATGCGGCGCGGATGCTTGGCCACTGGCACCGGATCGACGGGGTGGTCGAAAAGGGGGACCAGCGCGGGCGCGAGCTCGGGTTTCCGACGGCGAATATCTCGGTTCAGGAACTGCATTTGCCGCGCTTTGGCGTTTATGCGGTGCTTTTCGACGTGCTGACCGGCCCGCACAAAGGCAGCTATCAGGGTGCGGCCAGTCTTGGGGAACGCCCGACCTTCGGCCGCAATATCCCCAACCTCGAAGTGTTCGTTTTCGACTTTTCCGGCGATTTATACGGGGCCGAGGTCTCGGTTGCTCTTGTACATTTTCAACGTCCTGAGCTAAAATTCGACAGTCTGGATGCACTAATCGAACAAATGCACCTTGATTGCGCCCAAAGCCGGGAAATGCTGGCCAATGCGTAAAAAATTCTGGGAAACCGTTGCACTTGAAGACATGAGCCGCGAGGAATGGGAGGCATTGTGCGACGGATGCGGCAATTGCTGCCTGCTGAAACTGGAAGACGAGGATACCGGCGAATACGCCTTTACCAATGTGTGCTGCCGGTTGCTCGATACCCGGACCTGCCAGTGCGGCAACTATCCGCTGCGCAAGCAACTGGTCAAGGATTGCGTTATTCTGACCATGGACAATATCGAGCAAACCGTGCCGTGGATGCCTGCCACCTGTGCCTATCGTCTGCTGTGGGAAGGCGCGCAACTGCCCGACTGGCACCCGCTGATCACCGGCGACAAGAATTCGGTTTACACCAGCGGGGCTTCGGTCCAGAATTGGGCGATATCCGAGTACGAGATCGATATGGACGATCTGGAAGACTATATAATTGAAGGGTAAATGATGTTTTTTGCGTCCGATAATGGCGGCCCTGCCGCCCCCGAGGTAATGGATGCGCTGCTGCGTGCCAATCAGGGGGTTGCGATGCCCTATGGTGCCGACCCGATCATGGATTCGGTGCGCGAAAAGCTGCGTCGGGTGTTCGAAGCCCCTGATGCCGAGGTATTTCTGGTTGCGACGGGCACCGCGGCCAATTCGCTTGGGCTTGCGACCTTGGTTCAGCCCTGGCAGACCATTTACTGCCACCACGTTGCCCATATCGAAGAAGACGAATGCGGCGCGCCCGAGTTTTTTACCGGCGGGGCCAAGCTGACCTTGCTGAACGGTGATTTTGCCAAGATCGATCCGGAAAGTCTGCAAAAAGCCATTGATTTTACTGCCCGTGCGGGGGTGCATAATGTGCAAAAAGGCGCGTTGTCGATCACCACGGCGACCGAAATGGGAACGGTCTATACGGTGGACGAGGTGACGACCCTGTGCAGCATCGCCAAGGCCAACGATATTCCCTGTCATATGGACGGCGCACGATTTGCCAATACCGTCGTGCGGCTTGGCTGTAGCCCCGCCGACCTGACCTGGAAAGCCGGGATCGATGTGCTGTCGTTTGGCGGTACGAAAAACGGCCTTTTGGGGGTTGAGGCGGTGGTATTGTTTAACCATGAACTAGCTTGGGAATTCGAATTGCGCCGCAAGCGCGGCGGGCATCTGTTCTCCAAGCACCGGTTTTTGTCGGCACAAATGGACGCCTATCTGACCGATGATCTGTGGCTAAACCTTGCCCGCAAGGCCAACGCCGCGGCCGACCGGCTTGCGGCGGGGATTGCGGGTATTGACGGGGCCAGCCTGACCAGCCCGACGCAGGCAAACATCGTCTTTGCCAAATGGCCCCGCGCCCGCCACAAGGCAGCGCAGGACGCGGGTGCCAAATACTATTTTTGGCCGTTTGATCAATCGCTTGAGGGGGATGGCGACGAAATGCTTTCGGCGCGACTGGTGTGCAACTGGGCGACCTCGGACAGCGAGATTGACCAATTATTAAGCCTGATCGCCGGATAAAAACCGGCTCATTTCGCCATGTACCAGCGCCGCGTGGGTGATCGGCCCCATATGCCCCGCCCCCGGGATAACAGCACTTCGCGCACCGGCGATTCTGTCGGCCAGCACCGCATTGATTTGCCCCGTTATCGGCGGAGACTTCGCCCCTTTAAGCAGCAACACCGGCAGCTTTAGCGTAGACAAAAGGTTCAAGATTAAACCACCCTTTTCAGGGAAGATAATAGATTGCTGGCTGGCCACGATCAGCGGGATGGTTTTTAGAATATAGGCCTGTTGTTGCGGGTGCAGATCATCGAACTGTTCCTGACTCCAGCGTGCTAGAAACGCCCGCGCGGCATCAGGCCAGTTACCGGCGGTTGCGGCATTGGTGAAGGCACGCGAATCGGCCTGTTCACGGGCATAAGCATCAGGGGCGCAACCGGCCAGCAGAGAAAAATAGACCGGTTCATACAGGGTCAGACTGGCGATCATTTTCGGGTGCTCCAACGCCAGCCGCAGCGCTACGGTTGCGCCGAAACTGTGACCAAACAGGTGCGCGGGCCGGTCATTTTGGGCCAGCAACTCCGCCGCGGTTGCGACGGCCTGATCCTGAAAGTCCTGTGTCGAATCAAATTCGGACCGCCCGTGCCCGGGCAGATCAGGCGCGGTTATGGCCCATTGGTCACGAAAACAGGCCATCAACCCCTGCAACGCCTGTGCCTTGGCGAGGGCGCAATGCAGAAATAACGCCGGTGCGCCGGTTCCATCGTGCAAAACGCCGGTTTTCCGGCCATTTATCAGCATTGTATCCACGGCATTTCCCCATTGGTGAAAGTTTTCCCAGCATGCGCCATTCTGTGGGCTATGCAAGGTGTAACAGGTTTGTTACACCCCGATTCGAGCCCGCCCCGCGATTCTCTCGCTTTGCCAAAGGTAACCGCCTAATGCGCAGTCATAACCCGCCCAAGCTCATATCCGGTAATGCAAACCGGACCCTTGCCACCCGAATTGCCAAACGTCTGAGCCTGCACCACGGGTCGCCGGTTTCGCTGGTCGAGGCACGGGTCGAGCAGTTTAACGATCAGGAAATCTTTGTCGAAGTGTACGAAAACGTGCGCGACGAGGATATGTTTATCATCCAGCCGACCTCTAATCCGGCCAATACCAACCTGATGGAACTGATGATTATTACCGATGCGCTAAAGCGGTCCTCGGCCAAGCGCATCACCGCGGTGATCCCGTATTTCGGCTATGCAAGGCAGGACCGGCGCACCAAGGCACGCACGCCCATCAGTGCAAAACTGGTGGCGAATCTGCTGGTCAAATCGGGGATAGAGCGCATCCTGACCATGGATCTGCATGCGGCGCAAATTCAGGGGTTTTTCGATATTCCGGTGGACAACCTTTATGCCTCGCCGATTTTTGCGCTGGACGTCAAACACCATTTCAAGAACCTGAAAAATGTTACCGTTGTGTCGCCCGATGTGGGCGGGGTGGCGCGGGCGCGGCAACTGGCGCAGAACATCGGGGCTGATCTGGCCATCGTTGACAAACGCCGCAATGTACCCGGTGAAATCGCCGGTATGACGGTGATTGGCGAGGTCAAGGACAGGGTTTGCATCATCGTTGACGATATTTGCGACACCGCCGGAACCCTGTGCAAAGCAGCGGATTTGCTGACCGAAAAAGGCGCCAAAGAAGTGCATTCCTATATCACCCACGGCGTGCTTTCCGGCCCGGCGGTAGAGCGGATAAAGGCGTCAACGATGAAATCGCTGGTGATTACCGATTCGATCGAAGCCACTGACGAAGTGAAGAAATCCAAGAAAATCCGCTATGTGCCCACGGCACCGGTCTATGCGCAGGCGATCCAGAATATCGCCAGCGGTTCTTCGGTTTCATCGCTGTTTCGCGATGAAACCCTTGGTCCGCTTTACGAGGCCTATTACCCGCAGGATTAGCTATTTCACCTGCTGGCCGTTCACGATGATATGGCCGCCCGGGGCGAACTCTATCTCGGAACTGAAACTGTCGGGCGCATCGCCCGGCGTGGCAAACATGCCCAGTGCCCCTTTGGCCCCGAACACCATTGCCGGATCGATAACCCCAAGCTGCCCGATTTTGTCGAGCAACGCCAGCGCGCCGACAAGGTTGAAACTGAGAGAGCCGGTCGGCTCGGGCATGTTCGATATCGGGTCGATGCGGGTGTTGTCAAAGGTCAGCGTGCCGCTGCCGTTCAGGCCCAGCCCCTCTATGTCCAGCGTCGCGGTGTTTAGCGTCAGCGAGCGCAACTCGGCCCGAGCAGCGCGCAGATGCCGCCAACTGCTGGGGTTGAACAGGTCAACCATCAGCTTGACGCTGCCCGAAAGGTCAATCTCCAGACTGGCGGGATCGCGCGAAAGGGTGGCGTTCGGGTCGAACATGTTCCAGATATTGTCACTGATGGTGACGCCGGTCAGGTTCAGCAGGAATGAGAAATCGGCAGGGGACTCGCTGGCCTCGAAGGGAAAACGCATTGCATAGCGGATTTCCTGCCCGTTAAACCGGAACGGCACAACGTCCGGCATATCCGACGCAACCGATGCGAAGGGTTCAGAGGCAGCAACATCAAACCCGATCACCCCGTCCCGCGCCAAATACCCGAGCGAAGAGTTGCCATGTTGGTAATTAAACGTGAATGACCGCCCGCCGGAATTGCTTTGGGTGTTTATGCTGGCCTGTCCGGCTTCCATTGTACCGTCAATTCCAAATCCAGCGGGCCAGCCCTGACCGCTGAACAATGTGCCAATCAGGTTGCTAGCCGAAGGCAGGGTCATATTGAATTGGCTGGATACATTTTCAAGCTGCATCTGCATGGACATATTAAAACCCAATGCTTTGTTTTGCATCTCTACGGTCATCACCGTGTTGCCTATCGTCGAGTCCGAAAAAAAGGTATACGTATCGTCCTCAATGATCCGGTTGCGATAGATGCCGTTGAATTCGGTCATTTCCATTCGTGTTTGCACGGCGGGGAAGCCATCGCCGGCGGTCTGGTCCTGCGCGGCAATGTAAGAGTCTATCGAATACCGATAATAGATATCCTCGGGGGTGCCCGAAACATTGGCAACAAGTCCGGTAAAGCTGGCTGTGGCGCTGGTTTTCTGGGTCTGCGCGCCGGGCATGGTAACGATTGTGGTGGTCTCCATCGTGTCGGCCAACGAGATATCGACCGACCCGTCCTCTAGCGCGGTCAGCCTGATCCACGGAATGACCGAGGTTGCCGACATTTCGGCCATTGTGACACCAAAACCGACATCGGTCAGGGTCAGGGTGGTGCTGTCGCGGTCCTGCGCTCCGATGGTGAAATCATATCCAAAGCGGTGCAGCGATTCCTGCCAGCCCGCCAGCACCTGTTCGGGGGTGATATCGGCCCAGACAGGGGCGGCGGTGCAAAGCAGGGTGGCGGCGAGGGGAAGGAATTTCATCTTCAGGCTCCGAGGTTAGGGAACCCCAGTCTAGCCGCCCTGTTTTGACGTTGCAATCAAGGATTGATCGGGGCTAACCGGTGCTCCATGCGCGCGGCTGCTTCATGCCGGCAATCTTGCAAGCCTGTTTGACATAGCCATAGGGGAACAATTCGTACATCAACAGGCGCGTGTCGTGCTTGTTGGTGCCCTGGGTGTCGGCCAGATAGCGCAGCACAAAGCGCTGGTCGGCGGCAACACCGTGATCTTCGCGATAGTCGTGCATAAAGGCGATGACATCCCAGTGCAGGGTTGTCATGTCGATGCCTTCCTTGTCGGCGACATACTGGGCAAATTCCGGGGTCCAGTCGTCGGGGTTTACCAGATAACCGTGCCCGTCCAGTTGCACCTTGCCACTGGGCAATTCCAAGGTTGTTAGCGTTTCCGGCAATGACCGCATGTGTTTCCTCCTGATTGATCGCACCAATCTACCTTTGTCCGGCGCGGCGAAAAACGGGGGATATCGTCGCATCGGGCCACTTTCCCCCCTTGCGCGCGCGGGGTAAATCGGGTTTGGTGGGATGAAGATAAACCGACAGGGCGCCCGATGCTGGAAACAACCGCAACATTGATTGCACAGGACATTCACAAAAGCTTTGGCGAGCTGGAGGTGCTAAAGGGCATATCCCTGACCGCGCAAAAAGGCGATGTGATTTCGATTATCGGCAGTTCCGGTTCGGGCAAAAGCACCTTTCTGCGCTGCATCAATTTTCTGGAAACCCCCGATTCCGGCCGGATCGTGCTGGAGGGAGAGGAAGTCGTGGTGCGCAAGGACAAACGCGGGCGGCTGCTCGGGGCCGAACCCAAGCAGATCATGCGGCTGCGCTCTCAGCTGGGCATGGTGTTCCAGAGCTTTAACCTCTGGGCGCATATGACCGTGCTGCAAAACGTGATGGAAGGCCCGATACAGGTGCGTGGGCTGGACAAGGCAACCGCCAAGGCCGATGGAATGGCTTATCTGGACAAGGTGGGCATTGCTGAAAAGGCCGATAACTACCCCAGCCAGCTATCGGGCGGGCAGCAACAGCGGGTCGCCATTGCACGCGCTTTGGCCATGGAACCCAAGGTGCTGCTGTTTGACGAACCGACCTCGGCACTGGATCCGGAACTGGTCGGAGAGGTGCTGCGGGTGATGCGCGATCTGGCTGCCGAGGGCCGCACCATGATCGTTGTCACCCATGAAATGGGCTTTGCCCGCGAGGTCAGCAATCAGGCAATATTCCTGCACAATGGCCGGATAGAAGAGCAGGGGCCACCTGCCGAACTGTTTGGCAATCCTAAATCCGAAAGGTGCCGGGCCTTTCTGGCAAGCACCCTGTAAAAAAACCAAGTTCAACTCAAGGAGAAAAGAATGAAAACTGTAACCAAACTGATCGCGTCTGTCGCGCTGCTCGGGGCATTTGCCGCCGCGCCGGTGATGGCTGAAACCATCCG
>JALXER010000238.1 GCA_027069385.1 Paracoccaceae bacterium | reverse complement strand
ACCATGGAGAGGCGCTGGGCGATC
This sequence comes from Paracoccaceae bacterium, assembly GCA_027069385.1. Taxonomy (GTDB): domain Bacteria; phylum Pseudomonadota; class Alphaproteobacteria; order Rhodobacterales; family Rhodobacteraceae; genus UBA3077. The sequence goes on along the minus strand of JALXER010000238.1, from coordinate 16,538 downwards.
ATCACCTGTGGGGCAAGCAAAACCCGTATGAGCCATGCTATCACATCCCGCTGATCATCCGCGACCCGCGCCTGCCCGCCGGACATGGCACAAGGGTGCAGGCCTTTAGCGAAAGCGTCGATATTACCCCGACCCTGCTGGACCTGATCGGCCTGCCGGTGCCCGCTTGCATGGACGGGCGCGCCCTGACCCCGTTTCTGCGCGCCCGGCCCCCCGAAAACTGGCGCGATCATGTGTTTATGGAACTGGACTTTGCCGAGCCGGACAGCCCGACCCTATGGCAACAGGCCACCGGCACCGGTTTGAACGATTCCAACCTTTCGATCCTGCGCGAGGACCGCTTTAAGCTGGTGCATTTCAACGCCGACCTGCCTCCGCTGCTGTTCGATTTGCAAAATGACCCGCATGAGCTGGAAAATCTGGCCCCCGACCCCGCCCACACGGCACTGTTGCTGCGCCTGACCCGAAAACTGCTCGACCACCAGATGACCCACCGGGATCACAGCCTGACCGGAGTCAAAATCACCCCTGACGGTGCGTTCGGCTATCGGCCCTGACATCGGGTCACATCTTTGTGTTGCGCCGGTTCATGCGCGGGCAATGTGCTATGCTGCGCCATTCTTTATCCATTCTTGCAGGAGCCATAGCATGTTCACCCGACGCACCACGCTGGCATTGCTGGCCAGTACGCTTGCCACCCCCGCCCTTGCCGCCGCACCGCCGGTTTTTCAGGACAACCGGCGCATCGCCATCAACGGCTATGATCCGGTGGCCTATTTCAACCAATCCCGCCCCGTGGCCGGCGCGGCGCAGTTTCAGGCCGAGTATAACGGCGCCATCTGGCAATTCGCATCGGCGGAAAACCGCGCTGCCTTTGCCCAAAACCCGACCCGTTTCGCCCCGAAATACGGCGGATACTGCGCTTATGCCGCATCCAAAGGCGCGCTGGCCCCGACCATCCCCGAGGCCTGGACCGTGTATGATAACGCCCTGTATTTAAACGCTAATCTACGCGCCCGCGGCCTGTGGAAACAGGATATTCCGGGCAATATCCGCAAGGCAAACGGGTTTTGGCCGGGGATATTGGGCTAACATCCGCTCACACTTGCGCGACCTGCCCTATTAATTCCACAATTTAGGCTTAGGTTGAAAGGTGAAGCAGGCGATGGAACAACCCTGCTTCATCTCACTGTCCCTCGTTCCGACTTGCGCCCGGGCCCTACACCCGGGCGCTTTTTTATTTTTCATAGACCCAAGTGACATCCGGCGCGAACAGCGCCCGTTCGGTCAGGCTTAGCACGCCGTCGCTGCATGAAAACTGCCGCGAGGTGGTATAGCTGGGTCGCGCGCCCTGAAACGCCGTTGCGCGGAATTGCTCGATCACGCCTTGCGGGCTGATGGCGGTGTCCTCGATCTCGACATCGCGAAAGGCGGTAAAGCATTGCTCGAACCGGTCGCCGTCGATCGACCATGTGCCGTGCCGTTCCATGTTGATCTGCATTTGTGAATTGAACACCTCGCCCGCATTCGAAACCGCCTGCATTTCGCCGCCGTCATTGGTACGCACCACAAAGGTGCCATCGCGGTTCAGGGTCAGAAAGTTGTCCAGATCGGGGTAATCTATCCCCTGCAACTCGGGCACATCGCCCAGCATCTCGCCAATCTGCGCACCCATGCCACCGCTGGTCAGTTGCCATTCGCCAACCAGACAGGCCGCCGGTCCGGTGCTGTTCTCGGGGATCACACAGCGCGAGCAATCGTCCCGGTCTGCCGAGAAATCGAACAAGAAGCCCTCGGGCGCGGTCGCGGCACCGGCCAGCAGGTAATCAATATCCGAACCGCTGTTGGGCGGTAATTCAGTGGGCAGCTTTTCCCATTCCTCCTCTCCCCAGCGTTGGGTCGCGTATTTGCCTTTGGTGTCCATCACCTTGGTGTGCCATTCACCACAATCAAACCGCAAATCGGCCCGATAAACCACAAAGCGCGGCGCGGTGATCATCAACCGCCCGCCATTATGCGCCCTGAAAACCAGATCAATCACCGGTGTGGAGGGGATTGACCTGCCGCCGGGTTGATAGATTTTCCGGTCCAGATAATCCTTCACAAATTTCAAAAACTCGCCTTCGGTGATCGATGACGCCAACGCGTCTTCTTGCGAGCCGGCACCGGTTGCGGTGTTGGCGATAATATCCATCACACGCAGCGGCCCCAATTCTTGCGAAACCCACCAGAAAAATACAACGTTGGCATAGGTCATACCGGTCAGCGGTTCGGTCGGGGAACGTGCATCGAATTCGGCAACCCGAAAGTCGAGCGTTGCCAGCCCCTGAAAGGCCAAACTGCTAAACCAGTCGGCCGAGCTTTCAAACCACCATGCGCTTCTTTCGGTCAGCATATGGTCGCCGAACTCGTTGTACTGGACACAGTGAAAAAACTCGTGCGCCGCCAGATATTCTGTGGGCCACCCGTAAACCCCCTCAAAAACCGCGATAACGCAGGATTTCGGGTCTCCCGGCCCATACTCCTCCGAAGGCTGTGTGGTCGCCGCAGCGCTACCACCATCCGGCCCGGGAACATAAGGAGTAGGCGAGATATAAACATCGATCGGTTCCACGGTATAGGGGCCAAGGGACTGCAAGGTGGTTCCCGACCCGATCAAGCCCGCTTGCAGGCGTGCCACCAGTTCCGGGTCCGCATCGGGGTTGCCGTAAATCGAGGCGTTCACCGGCCCCCGACCGGTGGCAACGGTGAAACTGGCCAGTTCGACACAAGCGGCCAGTTGCGCGCCGGGCTCGGACCCCGTGGCGGCCAGATCTTCGGCACTCGGGCAGGGTCGGGCAAAGGCGGACCCACCGGCAAACAGTAAAAAGGCAAGAAAAATTCGAGAAAAACGATGCATGGTCCCCTCCAAATAGGGCAATCCTAGCAGAAATCCGCACGATTGCATGCTTTTTTGTGGAACCGGCACCGGCGAGGCATTAGGGTAAAGTATGAATTATTCCGATACCTATCTGCGCGACATCCTGCAACGCACCAAAACCATTGCGGCGGTGGGGGTGTCCACCAACCCGATCCGGCCCTCGCATTACGTCGGGCGCTATCTTAGCCTGCGCGGCTATCGGGTGATTCCGGTCAATCCGGCCTATCCGGATCAAAGCCTGTTCAACGAAACGGTGCAGCCGTCGCTTTCGGCAATTCCCGCCGATCAGCCGGTGCATATGGTGGACATATTTCGGCGCTCGGATCAGGTTTTGCCGGTGGTGCAAGAGGCGCTGGATGCGCTGCTGGATCACGGGTTGCAAACCATCTGGATGCAGATCGGCATTATCAACGAGGAAGCCGCCGAACTAGCGCGCGCCGCCGGAGTCGATGTGATCATGAACCGCTGCCCGAAAATCGAACACCAGCGCCTGTATGGCGAATTGCGCAAAGGCGGGTTTAATACCGGAATCATTTCGTCAAAGCTGTAACACCAACCATAGGCCCGAGGTTTTTTGAGCATAAGCACCACACAGTTTATCCTTTATGTTGCCGATCAGGCAGCCAGCACGGCGTTTTATGCACAGGTTCTGAAGCTAAGCCCGACGTTGAACGTGCCCGGCATGACCGAATTCATGCTTGGCAATGGCACCAAACTGGGGCTGATGCCGGTTGCGGGGATCGAGCGTCTGCTGGGGGACGCCCTGCCCGCGCTGGCCCCCGCTGCCGGCATTCCGCGCGCCGAGCTGTACCTGCATGTCGATGACCCCTTCACCTATCACGCCCGCGCCCTGCAAAATGGTGCCAAAGAACTGCTTGCGCTTACCCCGCAGGACTGGGGCGATAATGCCGCCTACAGCCTTGATCCCGACGGGCATGTGCTGGTCTTTGCCGCACCCGTTGCCTAACCCCGTTTAAACGTCTTTATACGCAGCGCAAGGGCGGCTATACTGTGGGGGTCATGCGTCAACGTTGGAGGGGATCGTGAAAAAACTGCTGTTTATCCTGATGGCATTTCTTGCCCCGCTGGCACGGGCCGGTGACATGCTCGAGGGGTATTTGTTTGTGGTTGGTACCATCCCGGCGACCCTTGCCGTTGCACAGGAAACCGATCTGGCAAAGCCGGAGTTTCGCGAAACCATCGCAGCGCTTTCGGCAGAGTGGAGCGAGAAATGCAGCGCCCGCGTTGATATCTGGCATACCGCCCTGATATCCAGCGACCAATCCTATTGGCCCGCCGATATGTGGGTAGCATATCTCGCCTTCGAAGAAACCGCCGAGGCCAGCCGGGCCGCCGCGCCGTTTTCACCCTGCCTGAACGGAGGCTATACCCAGCACGGGTTTATGGTTTTTCCATCGATCTACCAGCTTTGTGCCATGGGGGATGATGGTTCGGATTTGTACCGGCAAACCTGTAATTAATTCCGCTGTCGCAACGGTTCCAGAAAACCGGTTTTTATTTCCGGATGCGGATTTCAATTGGCATGAACAGCCGCTAGACTCTTGCCGGACTTTTTAAATGGAGCATACAATGACTGAATACGGTTTTGACACGTTGCAGATTCACGCCGGTGCGCGGCCCGATCCGGCCACGGGGGCGCGCCAGACCCCGATCTACCAGACCACCGCCTATGTGTTTCGCGATGCCGACCACGCGGCGGCGCTGTTCAACCTGCAAGAGGTCGGCTATATCTATTCGCGCCTGACCAACCCCACCGTCGCCGCCTTGCAGGAACGTGTGGCAACGCTGGAAGGGGGGGCGGGGGCGGTTTGCTGCTCTAGCGGTCACGCGGCGCAGATCATGGCGCTGTTTCCGCTGATGATGCCGGGCGATAATGTGGTGGTTTCAACGCGGCTTTATGGCGGGTCCATCACCCAGTTCAGCCAGACCATAAAGCGTTTTGGCTGGTCGGCCACCTTTATCGACTTTGACGATACCGATGCGGTCAAGGCGGCGATTGACGACAGAACCAAGGCGGTTTTCTGTGAGAGCATTTCAAACCCCGGCGGCTATCTGACGGATATTCCGGCTATGGCGGCGATTGCCGATGCGGCGGGTATTCCGCTGATCGTCGATAACACGCTGGCCACGCCCTATCTGTGCAAACCGATCGAAATGGGCGCAACGCTGGTGGTGCACTCGATGACCAAATACCTGACCGGCAACGGCACGGTAACCGGTGGCGTGGTGGTCGATAGCGGCAATTTCAACTGGTCGGCCAGTGACAAGTTCCCGTCGCTAAGCCAGCCCGAACCGGCCTATCACGGCCTGAAGTTCCACGAGACCTTTGGCAATCTGGCCTTTACCTTTCACGGCATCGCCATTGGCTTGCGCGATCTGGGCATGACCCTGAACCCGCAGGCGGCCCATTACACCATGCTGGGGATAGAGACCCTTAGCCTGCGCATGCAGCGGCATGTGGAAAATGCCGTCAAGGTGGCGGCGTGGCTGGAAAATGACGAGCGGGTGGACTATGTCACCTATGCCGGCCTGCCCTCCTCGCCCTATGCGGCGCGCGCGGCGGCGCTGTATCCCAAAGGGGTCGGGGCGTTGTTTACCTTTGCGGTCAAGGGCGGTTACGAGGCTTGCGTCAAGCTGGTCGATACGGTGCAGATTTTCAGCCATGTGGCCAATCTGGGCGACACCCGCAGCCTGATCATCCATTCCGCCTCTACCACCCACCGGCAATTGACCCCCGAGCAGCAGGATGCCGCCGGAGCCGGGGCCAGCGTGGTACGCCTGAGCATCGGCCTAGAGGACCCCGACGACCTGATCCGCGATCTGGATCAGGCCCTGAGCGTCGCAACCGCATAACCCCGCCGGAGCGCCTCTTTCCCGGGGCGCTCCCGCAGTACAGGGGCGGAAATGCCAAGGCATTTCACCCCTTCCCTTTGGGCCGGGCCTCGCTTCGCTCGGCGGTCATGCGGACAAGGGTCGCACGGTCGGAGCGGCGACAATTCCGGATCAACCTGAAAAAAGCGGGTTTTGGTGCAGGGTTAACGCCGCGTATTTTGTGCAAATTCCAGCAAACCCGACCGGACGCGTGCGCCCCCTATTGCGCCCGCAGCCAGAGTTCGACGCGCCGGTTGACCTCGCGGCCTGCGGGGGTTTCGTTGCAGGCAAGCGGCGACAGCTTGCCGTTACCCACCGGTGTCAGCACCACGTTGGCCATGGCCTCGGGGCCGGTGGCCAGCGAGATTGCCTCGGCAACCTGCTGGGCGCGCACCAGCGACAGGCGCTGGATTTCGCTATCCACGCCGATATTGTCGGTAAAGCCCAGCACCATGATCTCGCGCCCGTCAAATGCCCCCGACCTGATCAGATGCGCCATGCGCTGCACATCGTCCAGCGCCCGGTTGTCCAGCGACGAGGTGCCCGGAATAAACCGGTAGGTCAGCGACAGGCGTTCGGCCCCGACCAGATCGGCGATCATCCGTTGCAGGCGCGCCAGCGCCCCCGAGCCACCGCCCGCCTTGATAATGGCATAGGCAATTCTGTCACCCTGTTCATTCAGGTTCCGGCGGGTAAATCGCTGCCCGACAAAGCCGGTATTTTCGACCAGATTTTGCGCGGCGTCCGTGGCAAGATAGGTCAGGAATTCCTCGGCCACTTCGGGGCGCGGTCCGGCATTCAGGTACAGGTACAGACGGCGCGACAGCGGGTATTCCTCGGTCTGGATAGAAAAGTGGGTGGGCGGGCTGATCTGTCCGCAAACCATTTCCAGCGACAGGGCGCGGGCGTTACGTTCTTGCGCATAGCTGGTAACACCGATGGCATTTGGATCCTGTGCGACCATATCCGCCACATTGGCGTTGCTGTCCTGAATGAGCGCCGCGCCGGACAGGGCCAGCCGCGCGGGTGTCATCACCGCCGAATTGAACACGGTATTGGTGCCGGAATCCGCACCGCGACGGATCAGCGTAATCGGCGCATCACCCCCCCCCAGTTCGGACCAGTTGGTGATTTCACCGGCAAAGACCTGGGCCACCTGCTCCAGCGTTAGCGAGCGAACCGGATTGTCGCGGTTCACCACCACAATCACCCCGTCAATGGCCAGAATACGTTCCTGATCGGCGTCGGTCAGCAGGCCGTGACCGTCATTCGAAAACGAGATAATTTCCTGCTCGCTGGCGGGGCGGGTCGACATGCCGATGGTGGCGGTTTCATTGGCAAGCGCCGCAAAGGCGTTATCGGAACTGCCGGTGGTTTCGGTAATAGTGGCAAAGGTGGTGCCGTCGGGATTGGTGATCACAAACACGGTTTGCCCTTCGGAGCCGATGTCAATCGACAGCTCGCCGCCCTTTGCAGTGGCAAAATCCTCGATCAATGTGGGGATAAGATCGGCGCCCATTGCCCCGGAACCGGCGATGGTGAATTCGTTCAAAGACGACAAAAGCTGCGGGCAGTCATCGCCGACGCATTCAACCGTTGTTGCATCAATGTTGATCGGCCCGATGGCCGATTCAACCAGATAGTTCGTGCCGTCGAATTCCAGCAACTTTCCGGTGATAGAGATCGATCCGTCCTGCGAGTTCAAGGTGACAACCTGAGCCGAAACGGTCGAACCAAATTGTAACAGAGCACATAAGCCCACAATCGCTGCGGATCTAATTCCTTGCATTCTTGCCTCCCATCACCAACCAGAATTGGTGTCGTTTCTAAATAAATCGTTACTTTTCGCCAAAAAATTCCGCGGGCGAAACCGACCAAACAAATCGTGTCCAGCCCAACATAACACATTCTTTTAATTTGACTATAGTAAATCGGAATTGTTCTAAAACAGGCGGTTATAGCGCGTTCATCATCCGGTTTGAGCAAAAAACCGCGCCCGTGACCGGTCGTTGTGTCGGGTTTTACCTGACTCTGGTAAACAACGGTGATATTAGAACAGCAATATCCGCAAAAACAGGCCCGATTCACGCTTATGTCAACACCGTTGCCCCCCCTTGCGCTGGAAATGTCGATGGAAGGTATTGCCTTGCATCAACTGGCATTTGACGGCCACTGGCATGAAATGTCCCGCATTTCGCTGGACGATGCGGCCCTGCGCGAGAAAATGGCGGCGATGCGCGCGTCGGCGATCAAGTTGCACGGGCGTAAAATGCTGACCCGAATCTGGTTGCCCGACGATCAGGTGATTCACCGCGATATCCAACTGTCGGGGGGCAGTGACTCGGCCCGCAAGTCCGAAGCACAAAAAAAGATTGCCGAGTTGACCCCGTATAACGCCGCCGCGTTTCAGGTAAAGGTTGGCGAGCAAAATGAAGACGGCAGTTGGCCGGTGATCGGCGTGCGCAAATCCACCCTGAGCGAGGCGCGGGTATTTGCCAAAAGCCACGGGTTTAACGGCACCGCCTATTCGACCCGATCGGCGCAGGCCGGATTTGTGGATCAACCGCATTTTACCATGCCCGCCAACGTCAAGAACGTGGCGAAATACGGGGTGATTGCGGCCTCGGTGGCGGGGCTGGTGGTTGCCGTCGGGTTTGCCTTTAGCACGCTTGACTGGCAAAGCTGGTGGTATTCCTCGCCGCGGGTAGAGGACGTGGCCCCCTATCGCGGGGCCGATATTCCACCCGATAATTCCGCCCAGAATATCCTGCCAGCGGGCTTGCCGGTGCCGGTCATTTCCCCCGTTGCGGCCATTCCGGCCAGCACAACGCCTGATCCGTTCCCTGAATTGCCCGCACCGGTTGCGGCGGCATCCGCACAGGTTGCGACACAATCCCCATTAGCGCCGGTCGGGGAAACGGCCGAATTCAGCCTTTCCCGACAATGGGTTAGGCCCGATCTCCCCAAGGTAATCGAGGCAATGGCGCAAGCCGGACCCATCGACGACGTGCCCAATTTCGGCCCGTTCAACCTGACTATTGATGTGGCCGAGCCACCCCTGCCCCGGCTTGCCTCCATCGAACCGCAGGTGTTTTCCGCCGATCCGGCAGTGGCGCGCGCGCGCCAGCCCGACCGGCTGACTCCGATCCGTTTCCAGATCGGGGCATTGCCATCCCTGATCAACCGGATGTCGCCGGTCGAAATTGCCGAGGTTTCCAGCAGTTTCGGTATCCCGCTGGCCGATCTGGGGGTGGCGACGCCGGTCGTCAATTTGACGGTGGCTCCACCGGTCGAGGTCACTGCGGGGCTGCCGCCCCTGTTGCCCAGATTGCGCAGCGGCCGCCCGATCCCCGAACAGGTGCCCGTTCCCGAAGTCGCGCAAACGCCCGCAGCGGATGGCGGGTTACAAATCCTGCAGGGGCAACCAAGCCCCCGCCCCTTGCGCCGCCCTGTCTTGCCGGTGTCGGAACCCGCCGCCAATGGCGGGTTACAAATTTTTGCCGGTCGGCCGGCCTTTACCATCCGTCATCGCCCGCCCGAACCCGAACCGGTGGTCGAAACGCCCGTCACCCAAACGCCCGCGCCGGATGAACCGCTTGTCGCACAGGGTGAGCCCCCCCGGGCAGAACCCGGCATCCGGATTGTCGAGGGGCTGCCCGACAAAATGCCGGTGCTGCGCTCGGGGCAGGAAATCCCCGAACAAGGGGTGGCAATGATGGCCGCGATTCCGGTTTCCGACCTGACGCCGGAAATGATCGAAGCCATCCGGCTGCGCCCGATCCGGCGACCGCAAAGCATCATCGAGATGCCCGCACCGGTTGACCCGATGCTGTCAAACGCCGCCCCCGCAACGGTGCTGCGCCCCGAACCGCGCAATGACGCGTTCAACCTGAACGCCGCCCGGATCGCCGAGTTGCTGTCCAACCGGCCGCGCTCCAATGCGCCACCCGTGCCGCAGGATCCGCCAAGCATCAACCTGCCAACATCTGCTTCGGTGGCGCGCGAGGCCACGATCGAAAACGGGATCAACCTGCGCAAAACCAGCCTGATCGGAATTATCGGCACCAATGATGCCCGCCGCGCCATCATCCGCCTTTCCGGCGGGCGCTTTGTGCGCGTGCAACTCGGCGAGAGCTTCTCGGGGTGGCGCGTTGTCGCCATTAACGAAACCTCGGTGCGCATCCAGAAAGGCCGCCGCGAAGAAATCCTGCGCCTGCCATAACCTGCAAACGAGGTACTCCCGCACTCCAGCCGCGTTTGCTTACGCAAACACGGCTTCCGTTTGGGCCGGGCCGACCTGCGGTCGGCCCCGGGGGCCAGCCCCCGTACCCCGGTCACATGCGTGAGGCGATAAAGACTTCATTCTTCTATAAATACTCTCAGGGGGGAATTGCCCGTTTACGGGCAAGGGGGGCGTGAACGCCCCCGCATGGGGCTTGCCCCATGCCCGGTTGATGAGGGGGGCCGCTTGCGGCTCCCCGAAGAGACCGGAGGCCCTAGCCGCCGACCATAAGCGGCATCAGGATGACTTCGGAGTCGGGGTTGATCGGGGTGAACCACGCGTCTTTATAGACTTCGCCGTCAATCGACAGCGACACGCCCGCCGCCACCTGGTCGGCCAGCCCGGGATACGCCGCAACCAGCGCCTCCAGCAATTCGCGGCTGGTCGAGGCGGCAACCTCGACCGTTTCCGCGCCGTCGGTATAACGACGCAGCGACCCCCAGATGGTGACGTCAGCCATGGTCCATCGCGGCCAGAATCCGCGGCGGAGACATGGGCAGCGCGTACAGGCGCACGCCGGCAGCCCGTGCCACTGCGTTTGATATCGCCGCCAGCGGCGGCACAATCGCGGTTTCGCCCACACCGCGCACCCCGAACGGGTGGCCGGGGTTGGGCACCTCGATAATCACCGTGTCGATCATCGGCAGGTCCGAGGCCACGGGGATGCGATAGTCCAGAAACCCCGCGTTTTGCAGCACCCCGTCCTCGCCATAGATATATTCCTCGTTCAGCGCCCAGCCGATGCCCTGCACCGCGCCGCCCTGCATCTGGCCTTCGACGTAATCGGGGTGGATCGCCTTGCCCGCGTCCTGAAACGCGGTATAACGCAGGATTTTGGTAAAGCCGGTTTCGGGGTCAACCTGCGTATCAACAATATGCACGCCAAAGCTGACGCCGGCCTTGTCGGGCGCGCCCTCAAAGTGGCCCGCAATCGGCCCGCCGGTGCGGCCCGCCATGGCGGCAATCTCGGCCAGCGACATCGGCGGGAAATCGCCCGCGTTATGGCCGGTAGGGTGCACCGCGCCATCGATCCATTCGACCGCGTCCGCATCGATCTCCCAGATCTTCGCCACCCGTTTGCAGCATTCAGCCTTGACCGCCTTGGCCGCCTTGATCGTGGCAATCCCCACGGTAAAGGTCACGCGGCTGCCATCGGTAGTATCACTGAACCCGATCGCGCCGGTATCGCCGATCACCGTGTTGACCTGCTCGAACGGAATGCCCAGTTCCTCGGCGGCCATCATCGAAACCGACGCGCGAGAGCCGCCGATATCGGGGTTGCCTTCGGTCAGATTGACCGTGCCATCGGGCGTTATTGCCATAGAAACAGAGACCTGCCCGCCAAAGTTAAACCAGAACCCCGCCGAAACGCCGCGCCCCTGATTTGGGCCAAGCGGGGCCGAATAATGCGGGTGGGCTTGGGCTGCCTTCAGACAGGCCTTTAGGCCAATCGCCTTGAAGGTCGGGCCATAGGACGACTTGGTGCCCTCGTCGGCCGCGTTCAGCAAGCGTACCTCCAGCGGGTCCAGATCCAGTTTCTGGCACAGCTCGTCCAGCACGGCCTCGACCGCGTAAATCGCCATCGGCGCGCCGGGTGCGCGGTACGAAATCATCTTGGGCCGGTTGGTCATCACGTCCCAGCCCTCGGCCTGCACATGGTCCAGATCATAGGCGGCAAAGGCGCTCATGGCGCCCATCATCACCATGGCATAGGGAAAGGCACCGCCCTGATAGCGCAGGCGTGCATGGGCCGCGGTAATGCGTCCATCCGCCGTCATGCCGATTTTCACGTCCATGCTTGACGACATGGTCGGGCCGGTGGCGCGGAATACCTCTTCGCGGCTCATCACCATTTTAACCGGCTTGCCGGCCTTGCGCGACAGGGCCAGCGCCACGGGTTCCAGAAACACCGTGGTTTTGCCACCAAAGCCACCACCGATTTCGGCGGCGGTCACCCGCAACTGGCTGGACTCCATCCCCAGAATATCGGCGCAGATATCGCGCACCAGATAGTGCCCCTGGGTCGAAACCCACAGGTCGGCCTTGTCGCCCTTGAAATCGGCCAGACAGGCGTTGGGTTCGATATAACCCTGATGGGCGGCGGCGGTTTTAAAGCTGCGTTCCAGCACCGTGTCGGCCTGCGCAAAGCCTGCCTCTATGTCGCCATGGCCAAAACTGTAATAGCCCACCACATTGTCAGACACATCATCGCCCGCCAGTTTGTGCTTTTTGCCCTGATGGATTACCGGTGCGCCGGGCTGCATGGCCGCGTCAACATCGGTGACGTGGGGCAGTGTTTCGTATTCGACCCTGATCAGATTCAGCGCCGCGCGGGCCACCGATTTGGAGACAGCGGCAACGGCTGCCAGCGCGTGGCCATCATAGAGCACCCGCCCATGCGCCATACAATTGTGTAACGTGTCGCGGTTGGCGGCGTTTTCGACCTCGGCGAAATCGTCAGCAGTGATCACCGCCTTGACGCCCGGCAAGGCCGCCGCCGCCGAAACATCCAGTGACACGATCCGCGCATGGGCATGCGGGCTGCGCAGCACCGCGCCGTGCAACATGCCGGTGACGTTCAGGTCAGCGCCAAACAGCGCCTTGCCGGTGATTTTCTCTATCCCGTCGGGGCGGGGGGGCGTGGTGCCCAAGATTTTGAATTCGCGACCCATTATGCTTCCCCCCGCATTTCCGCAGCGGCCGATTGCACGGCGCGGATGATTTTGTCATAGCCGGTACAGCGGCACAGGTTGCCCGCCAGCCAATAGCGGATTTCGGTTTCGCTCGGGTCGGGGTTTTGCGCCAGCAGCGCCTTGGCCGCCACCAGAATTCCGGGCGTACAAACCCCGCATTGCAGCGCGGCACCGTCCAGAATGTGGCGCTGCAACGGGTGCAATTCGGCCCCGTTCGCCATGCCCTCGACCGTTTCGACCGCCACGCCCCCGGCCTCGGCGGCCAGCATCAGGCACGAAGAAATCAACCGCCCGTCCACCGTTACGCTACACGCGCCGCAATCACCGGTGCCGCAGCCCTCTTTGGCGCCGGTCAGGTTCAGATGGTCGCGCAGCGCATCGAGCAGGGTTTCCTGTGGTTCACACAGATAATCGACCGCATCGCCGTTGACCGTCAGGCTTACATGGATCTTTTTCATAGGCTTTCCCCCGCGCGTTCAAAGGCAATCCGGGCGGCGCGTTTGGCCATCACCCCGACAACCTGTCTGCGAAATGCGGCGGTGCCGCGCTTGTCGTCAATCGGGTTGCAGGCGGCGCTGCAAGCTGCCGCACATTGCTCAAGCGCCGATGGCTCAAGCCGCGACCCCACCAGCGCCGTACCGGCATCATACGCCATAATCGCCGTGGGCGCGACCGCCCCCAGCACCACAAGCGCACTTTCAACAGCCCCCTCCGCATCCAGCGTCAGGTTAACCGCCGCCGAAGCCACGGCGATATCCATTTCGGTGCGCGGAATAAACCGCAAATAGGCATCCCCTGCACGGGCAGGCCGCGCAGGCAAAAATACCGAGTCAACGATATCGGCCTTTTCCAGGGTGGTGCGCCCCGGCCCCGCCGGAATATCCGCCACCCGCATTTCGCGCGTCCCGTCCGGCCCGACCACGCGCGCAATCGCGCCCGCTGCGATCAAGGCCGGCACGCTATCCGCCGCCGGAGACCCGTTGCACAGGTTGCCCACAATCGTCGCGCGCCCCTGCACCTGCGTAGAGCCGATCAGCCCTGCTGCCTCGACCACGCCGGGCCACAGGGCACGCAGCCCCGCATGTTCACCCATTTGCGCCCCCGAAACCGCCGCACCGATTCGATAGCCGCCGCCCTCGGGCACGATATCGCGCATCCCCTCCAGCGCCTTGATATCGACCAGCAGGTCCGGCACAAGCGCGCCCGATTTCATCTGGACCAGCAGGTCGGTGCCGCCCGCCAGCACCTTTGCCGTGCCCGCTTCGGCAGCCAGCATTTCGACCGCCTCTGACAGGCTGTTTGCGACATGGTAACGCATCAACGATTCCCCTTGATTGCTCCTGTCCGGCTTAGCGCCGCGCCACCGGTCAAGGCAAGCCAATTTTTGCCAAATCCCCGCAGGGCGCGGGCAATCGGGCAATTCCGGCGGCTTGGTAAAGATAATGTGATCAACCAATATCTTAACTTATCGGTGGTTATAATTGAAAACGTTGCTTTTTTTAAAAAACCCTGCAATACTCGAAACAAGATGAAGTTTGCATTTCGGGGAATCACCGATTTTCCGCACGTTTAATGAGGGAGAAAACGACGTGAAAACATTACTTACTTTTGTTGCGGCACTTGCCAGCCTGCTGAGCTTTTCGGCAGGGGTAAATGCGCAGGATGTCTGGATCACACCGGACACGCCGTTTGTCGAACTTGATTTGAATGGCGAGTTTATCGTTATCGAAAGAAATCAGGATAATGAAGCGGTTATACCAAGTTCTTTCGCCAAAACATCACGCCCCTGCCCGCCATTTTGCGTGCATCCGATGTCGGCTGGCGAAGGGGTCGAAACCGTCGGCGAGATCGAGTTGCTCGATTTCCTTGAAAATTCGGTTGTCAATGGCAGCGGGTTTCTGGTTGACGCGCGCACACCCAGCTTTTTCAACGCCGGCACTATTCCCGGGGCAATCAACCTGCCGTTCAACCTGTTTACCCCGTCCGACAGCAACCCGTTTCTGGGGCCGATGCTGACCCAGCTTGGCGGCAATCAAAGGGGTGACGGCAGTTGGGATTTCGCCAATGCGCCGCAATTGCTGCTGTTCTGCAACGGCCCGTGGTGTGATCAATCACCGCGTGCAATCCGAAATCTGTTGGCGATTGGCTATCCGGCTGATAAGCTGCTCTATTACAGGGGTGGTATACAAAACTGGCTTATGCTCGGGCTAACCGTGGTGGTGCCCTGACAAACCGCCTCCGGTCCGAAATCGGGCCGGGGGCATTCGCTAAAGAAGGATTATTATGCGCTTCGTGCACAAGGTCGCTTTTTTACTGATTTTCATTTTTCCCGCATCAAAGGGAGTGGCTTTTGGTGTTGTATTTTCGGCCGAAATCCGGCCTGCTACTCCGGCACTCAGATTTGCACAAGCCGAGATCGACGCCCTGTCTGAATCGGACCTGCGCCGCCTGAATTTTTACACCGGTCGCGCGGTTGATGCACTGGCCGCTCTTAGCCTGCAGGACGATGCGGCGGATGGCAGCGCCAATG
Source organism: Paracoccaceae bacterium (assembly GCA_027069385.1). Classification (GTDB taxonomy): domain Bacteria; phylum Pseudomonadota; class Alphaproteobacteria; order Rhodobacterales; family Rhodobacteraceae; genus UBA3077. The sequence goes on along the minus strand of JALXER010000238.1, from coordinate 1,221 downwards.
TCGGCGGCATGGGGCAATGCCGGATGGCCATTCAGCGGTTGATCGATGCGGGCGCGCGCTCGGGCCTGTCCCAGGATACCGTCGCGAACTATTTCCAGACAACCGTAGATCAGGTGTTCGGGCAGGATACCCCGCTGGCGCTGCAAAATGCCGCCGGAGACGCCGATGCAAAGCTGTTGTTTTCCAATGTTGCTGCGTATTTTGCCACACAACAGGCCGTGGCCGAAACCGGCGACATCGACTATGCCGCCCAGATCGAAAGCGCCGCCGCCGAGATCGAACCGCTGGTTCCGGGGGCCGGTGACAGCACGCCCGTTTCCCGCACCCCGCCCCCTAATGAGGCACCCACCGTTGCCGGACCGGTTATTCCCGATGATGCCGACGAGGCGACGCGCGCCGTGCTGGAACGCGTTCGGGTGCGCGGCAGCGACTGGGTTATTACCTCGGTACTGGGGGATTCACTGTCCAGCATTGCCGCCGCGGTTTATGGCGATTCCCTGCGCTATCGTGACATCTATGCCAATAATCAGGACGTGCTGACCGACCCGAATATTCTTGAAATTGACGTTACGTTAGTTCTGCCTAAAACCGAGTAGATCGCGAAATATGGCGCGGAATACCGCTTGTAACCGCCCCGATGCGGTTGAAATATCTGCGCTTTCTCCATAGATAAAAAACCGTGAATGTATCATGAGGTTTGTAAATTGTACCATTTTTCCCCCTTTGCCCGTCTTGGGGCAACGCTGGTGGCCTGTGCCATTGCCACTACCGCAAATGCCGAACTGGTTTTTGCGTCCGATATCGCCAGCCCTACGTCAATCGTGACGATTCAGGTGGCGCAGACGCAGGATGCGGTGTTGTCCGACACCGATCTGCGCCGCATCAGCCATTATTCAGAACAGGCGCTGGGCGTGATAGAGACTCTGGCATCGCTGGATCCCGAAGACACCACCAGCGAAACCGCTGCAATTGAGGATTTGCGCAAAAAGATCATGCGCCTGATTGACGCGGGCAAGCGCTCGGGCCTGTCGCGCGACCAGACCGCCGGTTTTTTCCAGTCCTACATCGCGGCCAACAGCGCCGCCGTCATTCCGGCCTATCTTCAGGATGCGGCAGGCGGGCTTGATGCGGCGGGGCTGTTTGCCTCGGTCGATGCCTATTTCCAGACCCGAGAAACGCAAAGCGTCGATGTGGCCGCTTATGACGCCGCCGATATTCAGG
>JALXER010000237.1 GCA_027069385.1 Paracoccaceae bacterium | reverse complement strand
TCCTCACGTTCATTGCAAGCCCTTGGAAACTCTGGGAAACAGGCCATACCACCCTGCGCCGCATGGTGCTCAAACTGGCCTTCGCAGAGCGCATTCAATATGACCGGAAAGAGGGTGCTAGAACCCCACAAATATCCTTACCATTCAAGGCATTAGGGGAGGTCACAGACAGCAATGTCTGTTTTGGTGCGGGCGGTGGGACTCGAACCCACACGGCCTAGGGCCCAGAGATTTTAAGTCTCTTATGTCTACCATTCCATCACGCCCGCATCTGGCGTTATCTCTAAACTTCTGCATCGGGCCTATATCGGGCCTGAAAACTGATCTTACTCCTTAACGCCTTGTTTTGTATACGTTTAACCGCACGAAACAAAGGATTTTAAGTCTCTTATGTCTACCATTCCATCACGCCCGCAATGGTCGGTCAGCCTGCAATTACGCTAAAACACCGGTTCGGTAAATTGCTTTTTCGGGTTTTGGCAAATTTTGGCGGCACGGGTGAAACGGGGCGGGGATGCGCTCAACCCTGCGCTGAATCATTCATTCTGCCGAATCATGTTGACGCGCGACCCAACAACGACATATTTTAACTGATTGACGCCGGTTTGTACCCTTTTCGCCGTGCCGTTTTGTAACGATTGCGTTTTTTTCAAGATCGAGGTTGATATGAATATGCTGATCCGCTGGCAAGTAATGCTGCTTTTGTTTTTCCCCGGAGTTGCTTTGGCCGGCAATGTTCGCATCACGCCCGACATTCCGTCGATCGAGGTCACCATTGACGGTGAACCCGTCGTGATCGAGCGGATACAGGACGAAACCAACCACCTGACCGGTTATTTTGCCAAGACCTCGCGCGCTTGCCCGCCGTTTTGCCTGACGCCAATGGTTGCCGCCCCCGGGGTCAAAACCATCGGAGAGCTGGAAGTCCTAAGCTTTATCGAAAACGAGGTAACCAGCGGGTCCGGTCTGCTGATCGACAACCGCACACCCGGATTTTTCAATCAGGGCACCCTGCCGGGCGCGGTCAATGTGCCGTTCAACGTGCTGGTGCCCAGCCAGAACGAATATCTGGCGGCCATTCTTACGGCGCTGGGCGCGCGCATCAACCCCGACCTGACCTGGGATTTTTCGGCCGCCAAAAACCTTGTGCTGTTTTGCAACGGGCTGTGGTGTGAACAAAGCCCCGGGGCCATTGTAAATCTGGTTTCCGTCGGCTATCCGCCGTCCAAGCTTTTCTACTATCGTGGCGGTGTGGAATCGTGGCTTTCTGTCGGATTAAACACAATTGTGCCACAATAAGTTACTATAGTTGATCGAATCGTAGCGTATCAGGACGAGTAACATGGTAAATCGCATAAAACTTCCGGTTTTGATTCTGTCATTGGTGGCTGCAGCCAGCGCTGTTTTTGCGCAGGCAAAGCCCGATTATCTGGACTCCACCCAATCGGTGCTGGTGGCGCTTAAATACTCGACCATCGATGCGGGGCAGTATCGCAATACCGTCGTACCGGTTATTGCCAAACCCACCCCTGAACCGGTGTTGCAGCACGCACCCGCTAGCGCACCCGAGCCGGAAACCGTTATTTTCAACGAAGATCTGAGCCGGTTCTTCAAGGATTCCGGACCCGCCACCGCGACCGCATCGAACCGGCAGGAAGACCCGACCATTTCGCTAGAAGATGCCGTCGTTGCCGCGGTAGAGGCGCAAAACAGCATCAGCCTGCCCCGCGGTCCGGTTGAACAGGCCATTTTATCGGTGCTGCAACCGCCCTCGAAAGTGATCTATCTGGTGGCGCCGTTTGACGAATACACCGTGCAGCGCGGCGATACCCTGTATCAGATTGCTGCCAACCAGTATAACGACCGGCTGCTGATTTCGCGCATCCTGGATGCCAATTTCGATGCGATTTACAACCCCAATATCATTTTCGAGGGGCAGGTTATCCGGCTGCCCCGCCAGTAAGGTCAGGCACCGGCGAACCGGGCTTCCAGTTCCTCGCGGCGCTCGTCGGGTATTTTGGCGAACAGCACATCGGGCGTCGAAAAGGCGTGGCCCGCCGGCAGGGCGCTTAGCGCCGCGTTCAGGTCTTCGGGCCAACCCGCGTCTTTGGCGTTCATCGCCGACAGGATTGCAGCCGAGGCATCGGGGATAAACGGGGCCGACAGCACCCCGTAAAGCCGGATCAGGTTCAGCGCAAACCTTACCGTTGCGGCGGCATCTTCGGGCGATTGCTTGAACACGCTCCAGGGGGCGGCGGCTTGCAGATATTCATTGCCCGCAACCCAGATGGCGCGCAGATCGGCAGCGGCCTTGCGCAGTTCGATCGCTTCCATATTGTCCTGATAGGCCCGCAAACGCGCCGCGATTTCGTCGGTTACGGCGGCCTCGGCCTTGCCATAGGTGCCACCCTCGGGCACCGTTTCGCCAAATTTGGAGCGGCAGAACTTGGTCACGCGGCTGACAAAGTTCCCCAGCACATCGGCCAGATCCTTGTTGATCCCGCCCTGAAAGCTCTGCCATGTGAAATCCGAATCGCTGCTTTCGGGTGCGTTGCTTAGCAACCACCAGCGCCAGTAATCCGACGGGAAAATATCCAGCGCCTGATCCATGAAAATCCCGCGCCCCTGACTGGTTGAAAACTTGCCACCCTCATAGGTCAGCCAATTATACGACTTGATGAAATCGACCAGCTTCCATGGTTCAGCCGACCCGATCATGGTCGCCGGAAAGCTGAGCGTATGAAACGGCACGTTGTCCTTGCCCATGAACTGCACATAGCGCACATCATTGGCGCCCTTGTCGGTGCGCCACCAGCGTTCCCACGCCGCATCGCCCGCGCCGGTTGCATCGGCCCATTCGGCAGTGGCACCGATATATTCGATCGGGGCATCGAACCAGACATAGAACACCTTGCCTTCCATGCCCGACCACGGCGCACCGTCAAACTGCACCGGCACACCCCAGTCCAGATCGCGGGTAATGCCCCGGTCGCGCAGCCCGTCACCGTCATGCAGCCACTTTTTGGCAATCGAGGTGGTCAGCACCGGCCAGCCCTTTTGGCTGTCGATCCATTTATCCAGCGTTTCGCGCATGGCGGATTGGCGCAGGTACAGGTGCTTGGTCTCGCGGACCTCCAGATCGGTGCTGCCCGAAATGGCCGAGCGCGGGTTGATCAGGTCGGTCGGGTCAAGCTGCTTGGTGCAGTTCTCGCACTGGTCACCACGGGCGTTTTCATCCCCGCAATTCGGGCAGGTGCCCTCGATATAGCGATCAGGCAGATAGCGCCCGTCCGCATGCGAATAGACCTGCTTTTCCGACACTTCCTCTATCAGGCCATTGCGCCCTAACGCCGCGGCCAGATGCTGGGTGATTTCCCGGTTTCGCGCGGAACTGGAGCGACCGAAATAGTCAAAGGACAGCCCGAACCCGTCAGCCAGATCCTTTTGCACCTGCCACATACCGGCGCAGAATTCCGCCACCGGGACACCGGCCTTGGCGGCGGCCAGTTCGGCAGGGGTGCCGTGTTCATCGGTGGCGCAGATATACATTACCTCGTGGCCGCGCGCGCGCATATAACGCGCATACACATCCGAGGGCAGTTGCGAGCCAACCAGATTACCCAGATGCTTGATGCCGTTAATATAGGGAAGGGCCGAGGTTACAAGAATACGCGCCATGATGTTGCCTTTGATTTGATCCTGCCACGGGTTTACCCCATGCAAGGATCAAGAGCCAGCCTCAATCAACCCGATTTTCCCGCCCCCTGCCCCAAGCATACCGGCCACCAGACCGGCGGTTCGGTCTGCTGCTGCCAGACAGTTCGCCACCGAAACCCCGTCCAGATAATTGCCGGTCAGGAACAGCCCCGGCACCTGTTGCGGGGTCTGCGCGATGGTGCGGGCGCGTGTTGCGTGGCCAAGGGTGTATTGGGGCAGGCCCAGCGCCCAGCGGCGGGTGCGCACCACTACCGGTTCCCCGCGGATACCCAGCATTTCGGCCAACTCGGCCCGCACCTGCGCGACCAGATCTGCATCGGGCACGTTGCCCAGTTCGGGGTTTCGCATCCCGCCCGCATAGGCCGATATCGCCACATGCCCGTCAGGCGCGCGCCCCGGATACATGGTAGAGCCGAACTGCACCCCCGAAATCACCCGCGACGCATCTTTGGTGCCCAGATACCCCAGCCCGTCAAGCGGGTGCGCCACCTGTTCGCGCCGATAGCCCAGAAACACCACGTTGACGGGCGGCGAGGCGATCTGCTCCAGCGCCGCCGCCGTATCGGGGACCAGACCGGCCAGCAGCCCAGCCGCCACATGCGGTTGCACCGCCAGCACCACGGCGCGCGCGCGGGCCATGGTGGCGCGGCTATGCACCTCGAATCCACCCGGCGTTTTCACCAGCTTTGTGACCGCCACACCGGTTTGCACCCGCGCGCCCAACTGCGCCGCCAGCACTTGGGGCACCGTGCCGGTCCCGCCTTGCCACGACAACAACCGCCGCCCCGGCTCGGTGCCTTTTCCGGCCTTCAGGATAGAGCGGGAGATGGAACCGTTTTTGGCCTCCATCATCGCCAGTTTGGGAAACACCGCGTTCAGCGACAATTGTCGGGCGTCGCCCATGAACATGCCCGCCGCCAGCGGCTCCATCACCTTGTCGGCAAACTCGGTGCCAAAGCGGCGCGTTGCAAAAGCATGCACGGTTTCCCCGGCCCCGTCGCCGCGCCGTATGAATGCCTCGGCCAGTACCCGCAACCGACCGGCAACGGACAGGTAATTGGCACGCAAAAACCCCGTGGGCCGGATGGAAACCCCGTGCAACCGCCCGTTATCGCGCAAGTAACGCTTGCGCACCCCCGCGCCCAGATCAAGCGCGCTGCCGGACAGGCCCAGCGCATCAAGCTGCGCCAGCGCGCCAGTGGTCGAAGCGTTAAACGTGGTCGGCCCGTGCTCCATCAGAAACCCGTCAAAGCGTTCTGAGATCGCGTTGCCACCGGCGCGAACCTGCCGTTCCAGCACCTGCACCTTCAGCCCTTCACGCGCCAGCGCCAGCGCTGTGCCAAGG
>JALXER010000236.1 GCA_027069385.1 Paracoccaceae bacterium | reverse complement strand
CCGCCTGGTGGCGGGCGACCCCCCGCGGTTTCTGAATGCGATTGCGCAACGCACTACGCCGCAACGCAGTGCCAAACCCTCCGCGCCGCCAAAGCCCCCAGCCCCGAGCAAACCACCGCAACCGGATACCCGCTCGGCACTCGAAAAACTGAAAGACAGGTTTTCCTAAAACCGGGGTCAGGACCCTAGTCAGCTACTGCGGCAAGGTCGGTCGGGGCTTCGGGTTCGAAACACTCGGCAATCAGCGCATAGGTCTGGTCAACCGCGGCATCCATCCCCCCCGAGGCTGCTTCGTTGCTCGTGGCCGGGCATTTGCTCGGGTCAAACTGCGGCAACTGCGAGATCGCATCGCCCGTAGCAGTAGCGTCAAGGCCATCCCCGACCATATCAGGCGACATGGCTTCGAGCATACTGGCAAAGGCATCATCGGCCGACGGGGCCTCTTGCGCGGTGGCACCAAAGGAAAAACAGGCCACCAAAGCGGCAGCAAAGAAACCCGTCACAACCGGACGGTTTCCGGAAAACTCATATTTAGACAAATCACAACTCCATTCAACATTTACGCCACCCTATCTAAGAATCATTTGTGGCAGATTTATGGCGCGAAACAGGGTTTAGTGGACTTGATCATAAATTTCAACTATCTGGTCAAATATTATCCACCCCTCCCCGAACGGTGCGCCCTTTGCCCAATCGGAAATCATCTACAAAGGCAGAGGGCAGGGCTGAAAGAACTTCCCGGAACCGGGCAACAAACCCTGATAAAAGAAAACGCCCCGAAGTTTCCTCCGGGGCGCTTTCATATTCGTAGGGCGGGCTTCAGCCCGCCATCCGTTAGCCTTTTTCTTCGATGATCTCGACCATGTGCGAAATCTTGTTGACCATGCCGCGAATAGAAGGGGTATCTTCCAACTCGCGGGTTTTGTGCATCTTGTTCAGGCCGAGGCCCTTCAGGGTTGCCAACTGGTCTTTGGGGCGGCGGATGGGCGAGCCCACCTGCTTTACAACGATCGTTTTAGCCATTGTTCAGCTCCTTTAAGCTTCGGCAGGCGCCGCTTCGGGCGCTGCGGGGGCTTCGGGACGTGCGGGCAGAATGTCAGAGACCTTCTTGCCGCGACGTTGCGCAATGTTGCGCGGGCTGCCCTGTTTTTTCAGGCCGTCCATGGTCGCGCGGATCATGTTATACGGGTTCTGCGAACCGGTGGATTTTGCCACCACGTCCTGCAATCCCAGCATTTCAAACACCGCACGCATCGGGCCACCGGCAATAATGCCGGTCCCCACCGGGGCGGTCCGCATGGTCACATGACCGGCACCGTGGTTCCCTTTGATATCGTGATGCAGCGTGCGCCCTTCGCGCAGCGGCACCCGGATCATCTGGCGTTTGGCCTGTTCGGTTGCTTTGCGAATGGCCTCGGGGACCTCTTTCGCTTTGCCTTTGCCAAAGCCGACGCGGCCTTTTTGGTCACCCACAACCACCAGCGCGGCAAAGCCGAAGCGTTTACCACCTTTCACGGTTTTGGATACGCGGTTAATCGCTACGAGGCGATCGGCGAATTCCGGCGTTTCATCGCGATCGCGACGTTTACCCCGGCGATTATTGTCATCTCTTGCCATAATCTACCTCCTAGAATTTCAGGCCGCCCTCACGGGCAGCATCTGCAAGCGCTTTGACTTTCCCGTGGTACAGGAAGCCTCCGCGATCAAAATAACATTCCTCGATACCGGCTTTCTTGGCGCGTTTGGCGATTTCAGAACCGATCCTGGCCGAAGCCTCGATGTTGTTCTTGCCAACCACACCCAGCGATTTCTCTAGCGACGAGGCCGAAGCCAGCGTTACGCCGTTCAGATCGTCGATGATCTGAACCGAGATGTTCTTGCCGGAGCGATGAACAGAAAGACGCAGGCGACCGCGTGCGTTTTTGCGAAGGCGGTTCCGGACGCGCATACGACGTTTCTGGAACAATTCTCGTTTTGTTTGTGCCATTGTTTACGCTCCTTATTTCTTCTTGCCTTCCTTACGGAAAACAAATTCACCCTTATAGTGGATGCCTTTGCCTTTGTAAGGTTCGGGTTTACGCCATTCGCGGATATTCGCGGCAACCTGCCCAACCTGCTGTTGGTCGTTGCCCTCGATGATGATCTCGGTCTGCTTGGGAACCGTGATTTTCACGCCTTCGGGAATGTCGAACAAAACGTCGTGGCTATAGCCAAGCGCCAGTTTCAACACATTGCCCTGCAACGTGGCACGATAACCGATACCCTGCAGTTCCAGTTCTTTCTTGAAACCGGTGGTAACACCGGTAACCAGGTTCTGGATCTGGGTGCGGGACATGCCCCATTGCTGGCGCGCCCGTTTGGACGAGCCGCGCGGTTTCACCGTAATCACGTTGCCGTCAACGGTGATGTCCACATCATCGGTTGCCTTGAAGCTGCGGGTGCCCGAAGGCCCCTTGACCTCGATCTGCTGGCCCGAAACCGTAGCCGATACACCGGCAGGCATTTCAACGGGTTTTTTACCAATTCTTGACATGATAATCCCCTAAAATACCGTGCAGAGGACTTCGCCGCCGACATTGTCGACCCGAGCCTGTGCATCAGACATGACACCTTTGGGCGTAGACACAATCGCCACACCAAGGCCTTGACGAACCTGCGGGATGTCCTTGACCCCCACATAAACGCGGCGACCGGGGGTCGAAACACGTTTCAGTTCACGGATGACCGGCTCACCATCAAAATATTTCAGTGAAATTTCGATTTCCGGTTTGCCTTCGCTGTCCATGCCTGCTTCGTAGCCACGAATGTAGCCCTCGGCTTCCAGCACGTCGAGCACCCAACCGCGCAGCTTGGAAGCCGGCGATTTACAGGTGGATTTGTTACGCATCTGCGCGTTGCGGATGCGGGTCAGCATATCGCCGATAGGATCATTCAAATTCATTTTATATGCTCCTTACCAGCTGGATTTGACCATGCCGGGGATCTCGCCTTTGGAGGCCAGATCGCGCAGCGCGATACGGGACATGCGAAGCTTGCGGTAATAGGCCTTGGGCCGACCGGATACTTCACAACGGTTATGCAGACGGGTTGCCGAGCTGTCGCGCGGCAGTTTTGCCAGTTTCAGAACCGCCTTGAAGCGCTCCTCCATCGGCAGGTCTAGGTTCTTCGTGATCGCTTTCAGCTCGGCGCGCTTTTCAGCGTATTTCGCCACCAGCTTCTGGCGCTTTTTCTCACGATTGATCATGGATACTTTTGCCATTGATTATTCTCCTTCCGACTCGGCCGGGAAAGGCATGTTGAAATGCTTCAACAGCGATTTTGCCTCGGCGTTGCTGTCAGCGGTGGTGCACATAACGATGTCCATACCCCAGATTTCATCCACTTTGTCGAAATCGATTTCAGCGAAAATGATGTGTTCCTTGATGCCCATGGCATAGTTGCCACGGCCGTCAAAGGATTTGGGATTGGCACCACGAAAGTCGCGAATACGCGGCATGGCAACGGTGATAAACCGGTCCAGAAATTCGTACATGCGGTCACCGCGAAGGGTCACTTTACAGCCCAGCGGCATGCCTTCGCGCACCTTGAAACCCGCGATAGAGTTGCGCGCCCTGGTGATTACGGGCTTCTGGCCGGCGATCACTTCCATGTCGGCCACAGCCGAACGGATTTTCTTGCTGTCGGCAACACATTCACCGATACCCATATTCAGGACAATCTTGTCCAGTTTCGGGATCTGCATATCGTTTTTATAGCCAAACTCTTTTTTCATTTCAGCACGGATGCTGTCAGCGTAAAGAGATTTAAGGCGAGGTGTATAATCAGCCATCGATCACTTCCCCCGATTTTTTGGCAAAACGGACTTTTTTGCCGTCAACCATTTTGAAACCAACGCGCGTTGCGCCACCCTTGTCGGGGTCAACCAGTGCAAGGTTGGATATCTGAATCGGCGTTGCCTGGGGCACGCGGCCGCCCTGCGCCGTCTGGCTTTGTTTGGTGTGGCGGATCGCCATGTTCACACCATCAACCAGGGCTTTGCCCTCGGCGGGCATCATTTGGGTGATCTCACCCTCTTTGCCCTTGTCCTTGCCGGTCAGCACGATCACCCGGTCACCTTTGCGGAGTTTAGCAGCCATTACAGCACCTCCGGAGCAAGTGAAATGATTTTCATAAAGTTCTTGGCGCGCAACTCGCGCACCACCGGCCCGAAAATACGCGTACCCATCGGCTCTCCGGCGGTATTCAGAATCACGGCGGCATTGCCGTCAAACCGGATGGCGGTGCCATCGGGGCGACGAACGGCCTGTTTGGTACGAACGACGACGGCCTTGCGCACGTCACCTTTTTTCACGCGTCCGCGCGGGATGGCTTCTTTCACCGAAACAACGATAATATCGCCAACAGAGGCGTAACGTCGTTTGGAACCACCCAGAACCTTGATACACTGAACACGGCGTGCGCCGCTGTTGTCAGCCACCTCAAGGTTTGTCTGCATCTGGATCATAATTTTACTCCCGACCTGTGGGGACAGTGCAGTTAAGCCCCACGGTTTCGATTAAGCTGGTGTGCTAGTCTGTCAGCACGGTCCAGCGTTTGGTCTTCGAGATCGGCGCGCATTCGATAATCCGAACTTTGTCACCTACCTTGAATTGCTCTTTCTCATCGTGGGCCCGGTATTTTTTGGACTTGCGGATGGTCTTGGCGTAAACCGGATGCTTGAAACGACGTTCAACGGATACGGTTACGGTCTGGGTGTTGGCATCGGATGTGACCGTGCCCTGCAATATACGCTTTGGCATCTGTCTTACCCTTGCTCGGCCGCGGCGGCGGCTTTTTCATTCAAAATCGTTTTCACGCGGGCAGCGGCGCGGCGAACCGTGCGCATGCGCGATGTGTTTTCCAGCTGGCCGGTAGCCCCCTGAAAACGCAGGTTGAAGCTCTCTTTCTTCAACGTTTCAAGCTCGGTTTTGAGCTCGTCGGGAGTCTTTTCCCGCAATTCCTTGGCGTTCATTGTTTTTCCTTTATCAACATCACTGGGCGGCCCACAACGGTAACCCCTGATTCCAGTGG
>JALXER010000235.1 GCA_027069385.1 Paracoccaceae bacterium | reverse complement strand
GCTGTAGAAAATCGACACTGGCCAAGGTGCTGATGGGGCTGGAAACCGCGACCGGCGGCACGGTAGAGTTGAACGGCAAACAGGTGGCCTCGGTGCCGATCGGGGAACGCGATACAAAAGATGTGGCCGCGTTGCAAATGGTGTTCCAGAACCCGTTCGATACGCTCAACCCCAGCCATCTGGTCGGCAGCCAGATCATGCGGGCGCTAGAAGTATTCGGGATTGGTGAAACCGCGCGGGAACGTCAGGAAAAGATGCTGGCGCTGCTCGATCTGGTAAAACTGCCGCGCGCCTTTGCCAAACGGATGCCGCGGCAGTTGTCGGGCGGGCAGAAACAGCGGGTCGGGATTGCACGCGCCTTTGCCGGTGCGCCGCAGATCGTGGTGGCGGATGAGCCGGTCTCGGCGCTGGATGTGTCGGTGCAGGCGGCGGTGACCGACCTGCTGATGGATATCCAGCGCGAGGCGCGAACCACGCTGCTGTTCATCAGCCATGACCTGTCAATCGTGCGCTACCTGTCGGACCGGGTGATGGTGATGTATCTGGGCCATGTGGTGGAAATGGGCCCGACAAGCGCGGTATTTGCCCCCCCCTATCACCCCTATACCGAAGCGCTGCTCTCGGCAGTGCCCATCGCGGATACTCGCGTCAAAAAGAAACACATTGTGCTGGAGGGGGATATCCCCTCGGCCATAGACACCCCGACCGGCTGCCCGTTCCAGACCCGCTGCAACCATAAATCAAACGTGCCGGATAACCTGTGCGATATCAAGGTGCCCCCTGTGCGCAGGCTTGCGGCAGGACATCAGATTAAATGCCACCTGTCGCAAGACTGGCTGGACAAAATGACCCCGGTGATCGAATAATCTGCAACCAAATACCCTGCGGCCGCGGCTTTGAAACAAGTTTCAAAGCCGGTTGCGACACCATGGCCTCACTTCGTTCGGTGGGCAGGGGGGCCACAGCCCCCCTCGCGCATAAATGCGCGTACCCCCCGAGGGCGCAGAGGGGCCGGAGGGGTGGGATTACAGGTAGTTCGCGCGGCTCAGACTGTATTTGGCCATTTTCTCGTTCAGGGTTCGGCGCGGCAGGGCGAGTTCGTCCATCACCTTTGAAACCGAGCCCGAATGGCGGCGCAGGGCGTTATCGATCAGCATGCGTTCGAACGCTTCGACATGTTCTTTCAGGGGTTTCTTGCCGGTGATCACCGTGTTGTCCTCGGTCGAGATTGCCGCCAACAGGGCCGAGATTTCCTCGGTTCCGTTGGCGGATTTCAGCACCACCCGTTCGGCCAGGTTTTGCAACTGGCGGATATTGCCGGGCCAGGGGCTTTTGAGCAGGTTGGCGGCATCGGCGGCAGAGATCTCAGGCGCGTCAAAGCCGTATTCCTCACCGTAGATCTGGGTGAATCGGGTGAACAGTTCCAGAATGTCCTCGCCGCGGTCGCGCAGGTTGGGCGCGGTGATTTCCATCAGGGACAGGCGGTAATACAGGTCCTGACGCAGTGCTTTGTTGAGCGGATTATCGGCCTCGTCCTGACCGGCAACCGCGATAATGCGCACCCGCGCGGTATCGCCGTCGGGGGTTTTTTCTTCTTGCGTTTCCAGCATGGCAACCAGCCGCGCCTGCAACGGGGCCGATAGCGCCCCCACATCGTCGAGCACCAGCGTACAGGGTTCGGTCATTTCCATTACCGGACGGATTTCGGCGGAATCCGAGGGGCCAAACAGGTGCTTGGCCATGGTTTCATCATCCAGCGCCGCGCAGTTCAGCGTTTCGATGCGTTTGCCCTGACGTGGCCCGCAGGCGTGGATCGCATGGGCAATCAGGCTTTTGCCGGTACCGGTTTCACCATGAATCATCACATTCCCGTCGGCAAAAGAGATATCCAGAATATCCTCGCGCAGTTTTTCCACCACCGGCGAAGAGCCGATGAACTTGCGCAGCAATACCGTGCCGTCGGACAGTTCGCGCCGCAGGGTGCGGTTATCCAGCGTCAGGTGGCGCGCGGCGATGGCGCGTTTGCACAGGTCGGCCAACCGTTCCGGGTCAAAGGGTTTTTCGACGAAATCATAGGCGCCGATCTGCATGGCCTCGACCGCCATTTGCACATCGCCGTGACCGGTAACCAGAATCACCGGCAGGTTCGGGTCTTGCGAATGCAACCGGCGCAGAATTTCCATGCCGTCCATGCCCGGCATACGGATATCCGACAGCACGATCCCTTCAAAGCTGCTGCCGATCTTGGCCAGCGCCGATTCGGCATTTTCAAAGGTTTCGGTTTTCAATCCGGTCAGTTCCAGCCACTGGCTGATCGAGTCGCGCATATGGGCTTCGTCGTCGATAATCGCTACGGTAAGTTTTTCAGACATGTCACATGACATCCTTTTCTGATTGGGTTCCCGCGTATTTGGGGATGTGGAATTCGAATATGGCACCCAGCGGGGTTGCATTGCGTGCCACCAGTCGGCCGCCCATTTCGGTGGCGATACCGGCTGATATGGCCAGCCCCAGCCCGACACCTTCGCCGGGCTTTTTGGTGGTATAGAACGGCTCGAACAGGCTTTCGGGGTCTTCAAACCCGTGGCCGTTATCCTTGATGGTCAAGCAGATATCATCGGCTATTTTCAGGCTGATTTCAACGCGCGGTTCGGTGACTTCCTGCACCGCGTCCAGCGCGTTGCGCACCAGATTGATGATGATCTGTTCAACCCTGACCTGCTCGGACAGGATCCAGGCCGGTTGGTCGGGGATATCCTGCACAAAGGTAATACCGCGCCGCCCGATCTGGGGGCCCATGATCGCCAGTGCGGCGGCCAGACAATCGCGCAGGTCGATCTTTTTGGCCTCGGTGCCGGATTTGCGTGAATAGGATTTTAGCTGGCGGGTGATAGCGCCCATGCGGGTAATCAGGTCGTCGATGCGCTGGAAACTGGTTTCAGTTTCTTCCAGCCGGTCACGTTTCAGCAGCAGGCGCGCACCGGCGATATAGGTCCGCATCGCGGCAAGCGGCTGGTTCAGTTCGTGGCTGACAGCGGCAGACATCTGGCCCAGCGCGGCCAGCTTGGAGGCCTGCTCCAGATTCTGTTCGGCCGATTGCAGGTTGCGCTCGGCCTTTTGCCGCTGGGCGACCTCGTCGGACAATCGCGCGTTCAGCGAGCGCAATTCGCGCGATTCCTTGGTGATTTCGGCCGATTCACGCGCCGTGCGCCGCGACACCAGATAGAGCGCCACCGACACCAGAATCGCCAACCCCATGATCGCCAGCGCCAACACCGCGTTGACCCGCGCCGACACGTTCTGGGTCGAGGCGAAATAGTGCAGCGTCCAGCCGCGAAACCCGACACTGGCCTCGCTGACCAGCAACCGCTGCCCGCCAATATTGACGAACTCGAATCCCGGTGTCAGATCGATCCGGCTGAGAACCCCCAGCCCCGAGGTCGCCTGACGGTTTTCTTCCAGAATGGATTGCAGGTTGCGTGCGCGCCAGCGGGTGTTGCTCGACAGCAGCACATCGCCTTCGGAACTGGTCAGGGCGACCTGAAGATCGAGGTTGCGCCAGATTTCCTCTTGGCGGCGCAGGTTGACCTCGATCACGATAATACCGATCGATTTCGACCCCGAGGTGATCTTTTTCGAGAAATAGAACCGGTAGGCATTGTCGCCGGTACTGGAGGCATTGAACACGGTGCCCTGTTCGCGAAGCGAGCGAATGAAAAACTGCTCGGTGCGCATCATTTTGCCAAGCTTCAACCGGTCACTGCCCGCCACCACACGCCCGTTGATGTCGAGCATAAAGATCGACGCGGCCCCGACCTCCTCGGAATAGTTGATCAGGCGGGCGGTGGTGTTGGTATAGTCGCCCGATTGCAGGGCCGCGACCATGCTCGGGTCTTGCGATAGCAGCAGTGGCACCACCAAATGGCGTTGCAGGACGCTTTTGATATTGCCCGAATAAAACGCGGCGCGCAGCGCAGACTGGTTGGCAAGACTGGTGGAAAACCGCGCGGTAAAAAAGCCATAGGCAACCACCAGCATAATGACCGACACCACAAAAGAGGCAATCGCCACCCAGCGCACCAGTCGCCGGGGTTTGGGGTAGGGGTGATCGATGCTTGCGTCCATAGGGCGGGTGTATTCGTTTAATCGTTTTGGCTCAAGGCGGTGTGGGGCAGGGCAAAGCGGGTTTCCGCTTATAAAATGCCGGTGCTGCGTGGGTGTGGCAGGCGTGGCAAGGGGGCGTTGCCCCCCTTGGCGTTGCCAATTCCCCCCAGGATACTTGATAAAAGAAGAAGCGGGAAAAAGTGCAATTTTAGCCTTGTTTTATTACAGTTTTAGCTGGTTTGTCTGTTAACCAAATGCGAACAAATGCTTTGAATTTTAGCGAATTTTTGGGCAAATTGATCCTCGAAACATTTGGAGGACAACCCCATGTCACGGATTACGATTACCGCCTCGGATTACGGCTTTTTTACCAGTTCGCCCGTGGGTGCCGGGTTGGCTCCGAATGTTTTTCTAAGCACGGGGGTTAATCCGGCCGGAACGGTGCTGAGTTTTGACGATGAAACCTGGGTGACCACCGAAAGCCTGCGCTACAGCGAACAGATGATTTCGGTTGCGGCGCAGATGAGCAGCGTCGAAGCACCGCGTCTGGGCGAAATCACCGATGTGCTGGTCAGTGAAATCAGCTATTACCGGATGGTTGACGGCGAGATGTGCAGGATCGGTACGCTGGAATTGCCTGAACCGACGCTGGTCACGGCGACCTATCTGTCCTTTGGTGTGGACGATGTACCCAGTTGGCAGATCGATCTGGGTGATGTGCTGAGCGATATGCTGAAACAGGACGGATTCAGGTTTGAAGGCGGCGCGGGTGATGACATTTTTGACCCGCATCTGGACCTGATGCCGTTTCGCGGCGGCGCGGTGATCAAGGGGTATGGTGGCAACGATACCCTGACGGGCAGCGCCGGTGACGACCGGATCGCCGGGGGCAGCGGCGATGATGTGCTTTATGACGGGGCAGGGACCAACCATTTGCGCGGCGGCAGTGGTGACGATGTGATCACGGCGGGTGACCGGTCTGTGCACAGTGTGCTGAATG
>JALXER010000234.1 GCA_027069385.1 Paracoccaceae bacterium | reverse complement strand
GCCTTGGGGCGCGGGGCGCGACGGGGCGGTGACATCCAGCCATTCGCCGCGCAGGCGTTCATCCAGCGCCGCATCGGCCAGCGCCGCCTTGCGCGCGGCAAGGGCCGAGTTGATCTCGTTCTTGAGGGCATTCAGCGCCGGACCGGCAACCTTTTTTTCCTCGGGAGTCATCTTGCCGAGGCCGCGCATCATCAGGCTGACCTCTCCCTTCTTGCCAACCGCCGCAAGCCGCACCGACTCCAGTGCCGGTTCATCGGCAGCATCCGCCACCTGGTTCAGAATTCTGGCCTTCAGCCCGTCGATATTGTCCATGGTCTTACCCCGAAATGCATTTGGCATGACGGGTATCACAAGGGGCGCAAATTGCAAGACCTTGCCGTTTTTAACCGCTCGTTAACCATATTGGGCCACAAGGAAAGCGAAAGGGGTTAACGAATGCTGATTGACGGAACCAGTGGCGATGATGTGCTGTTCGACACCGACCGGCGTGACAAGCTGACCGGCGATACCGGTGCGGATGTGTTTACGCTCGGGCGCGACGGAAAGCGCGACTTTGTGATGGATTTCGAGGACGGGGTGGATACGGTCGATTTCACCGATTTCAATGTGACGTTCGAGGAATTGTTTATCTATCAGATCGACATCTACAAATTCGTGGTCGAGATCCGCGGCGAGAAAACCGAGGTGAATTTTACCCCCGGCGGGTCGTTGCCCACCACCGCGTTGCTAACGGCCGATGATTTTGTCTTTGATACAGGTGCGGCTGCGCCGGGCGTCAACCTGATTGCCGATACGACCGGAGCAGATAAACTGATCGGCACCGGACGGCCCGACGATTTTCTGTTTGTTCCCGATACGCAACGCGATGCGGTGCGCCGGTTCGAGTTGAACAAAGACCATATCGACCTGTCGGCCTATGATACCAGTTTTGCCAATCTTGATATGGAAACCATCCGGCCGGGGCGGGTGATTATCCACTTCGCCGATGAACATCTGGTGATCAATGATCGATCCCATCTGTTCACGCATCTCGACTTCGACGCCAACGATTTCATCTTCGCCTGACCCCACCGTCGGCCCTCGCCTCAGGGGGGCATCGAGCCCCCCGTTCGGCGAACATCGACAAGCGATGTGTCCCGATGGCCGCTGTTGCCTGCGCGCAGCGCCTTATTTTTGTGGGGGAACACCCACAAAAATTGGCCCGATGGCGCCAGCCGAGGGCCCGGCCCAACGGGAGGAGGGGTTTTCGCTTGCGAAAACACCGACGACGGGCGGGAGAAGCGGTTGGACCAAACACAAAAAACCCGCCGGATCAGGGCGGGTTCATGTGTGTTCGGGTGGGTGCGGGCTTAGGCCAGTGCGGCTTTGGCCTGATCCACAATCGCGGTGAACGCTTCGGGTTCGTGCACGGCCAGATCGGCCAGCACTTTGCGGTCAACCTCGATGCCGGCAAGGTTCAGCCCGTTGATGAACTTGGAATAGTTCAGCGATTCATCATTGGCACGCACCGCCGCATTGATCCGCTGAATCCACAGCGCGCGAAAGTTGCGTTTGCGGGCCGCGCGGTCACGCGTGGCGTATTGCATAGCCTTGTCAACGGCTTGCGTCGCGGTGCGGAAGTTGCGCGACCGGGCACCATAGTACCCTTTGGCAGCTTTGATAACCTTGCGATGGCGGGCATGAGCGGCAGCGCCGCCTTTAACTCTGGACATATCTCAGGCTCCTATCGTGCGTATGGCATGTATTTTTTGACGATGTTCTCGTCAGCTTTGCACAGCGTGCTGGTGCCGCGCGCATTACGCAAAAACTTGTTGCTGCGCTTGATCATACCGTGCTGTTTGCCAGCCTGAGCGGCCTTCACGCGGCCCGATGCCGTCACTTTAAAGCGCTTCTTGGCGCTTGATTTGGTCTTCATCTTGGGCATTTCCGTCTCCGTTAAAAGAAGTTGGTATATGGCGCGACTCGGCAGCCCTTTTAGGCCGGCCGCACCGGTGGAATGCGCTTACTAGGGGCAAAGCAGCGGATTGGCAAGGGCAAAGATGCTAAAACAACCGACCAAACAGCTTGATGATCGCGTTGGGCAGGTCCGAGATGGTGAACTGCCCGCCGCTAAGCGTTACCGCATAGTACATGACAAAGCCGCCAACCACAAACAGCGCCAACGGCATAACAACCGAACGCCGACTGGTCACCGCGCTGAAAAAGAACAGCGTGCTGACCGAAAGGATCAAACTGGCCCAAAGCAGGGCGACTTCATAGGGTGTCATAAGCGGCTCTCACTTTTAGGAACCTTTTACGACAAATTGATCCGTTAGTCCAGTTCGCTGCCGTAAATCAGTTTTTCGTCCACCGGTGCCACGCGCAGAATATTGGTGGTGCCCGGCGTGTTGAACGGCACACCGGCGGTGACGACGATAAAGTCGTCCTTTTCGGCAAAGCCATAGTTCTTGGCGGCGCGGGCGGCCTGAATAACCGCTTCCTTGAACCGGTCCACCTCGTCGGAAACCACGCAATGCAGGCCCCAGACCAGCGCAAGACGGCGCGCGGTGTCGATCATCGGCGACAGGGCAATGATCGGCGCATGGGGGCGCTCGCGTGCGGCCAGATTGGCGGTGGTGCCCGAATGGGTATAGCACACGATGGCCTTTACGTCGGTGGTTTCGGCCACCTCGCGCGCGGCCACGGTGATAGCATCGGCGATACCGGTGCGCGACGGGCTGTGCGAAGCGTCGATCCCGTCGCGATACATCTCGTCTTTTTCGACCTCTACCGCGACATTGTTCATGGTGGTGACCGCTTCGATGGGATAGTCCCCGGCGGCAGATTCAGCCGAGAGCATCACCGCATCGGCCCCCTCGTAAATCGCCTGTGCCACGTCGGAAACCTCGGCCCGCGTAGGCACTGGCGAAGAGATCATGCTTTCCATCATCTGCGTTGCCACAATCACCGGCTTGCCCACCCGACGACAGGCCGTTACCAGATGTTTCTGGATCGGCGGCAGCGCCTGAACCGGCAATTCGACCCCCAGATCACCGCGCGCCACCATAATACCGTCGGTCGCGGCCAGAATTTCCTCGAACGCCTCGACAGCGGCGGGTTTCTCGATTTTGGAGATGATCTTGGCGCGCCCCGAAGCCAGCTGGCGGGCCTCTTGCACGTCACCGGCGCGTTGCACAAATGACAACGCCAGCCAGTCCACGCCCAGACTGCAGGCAAATTCCAGATCGGCCCGGTCCTTGTCGGACAGCGCCGCCAGCGGCAGCACCACATCGGGCACGTTCACGCCCTTGCGGTTGGAAATCTCGCCGCCAATAATCACTTCGGTCAGTGCGTGATCGTCAGAGCATTCAACCACCGAAAGGCGGATTTTGCCGTCATTGACCAGCAGGGTAGAGCCGACCTGTAGCGCCTTGAAGATTTCGGGATGGGGCAGGCTGACCCGGGTATCGTCACCCGGCGCGTCGTCCATATCAAACCGGAAACTGGCCCCCTCGGCCAGCACCTCGCTGCCATTGGCGAACACGCCGCAGCGCAGCTTGGGGCCTTGCAGGTCGGCCAGAATGCCGATGGGGCGATTCAACTCCGCCTCCAACTCGCGGATAAACATGTGGCGCAGGCGCAATTCTTCGTGGGTGCCGTGGCTCATATTCAGGCGAAACACATCGGCACCGGCCAAAAACAGCTCGCGGATCATTTTTTTGGTGTCGGACGCCGGGCCTAGGGTCGCGACGATTTTAACATTTCGTTGACGTCTTATTTCAGTAGACATTGCATTCTTTTCAGTTGCCGGTTGGCGGGCCTGTGGCCCCTCTATAACCGGTTCTGTTCGGGCTGTCCGGATTAATTCGGATTTTTTTGCGAAATTTTGCACGCGGGCACTGGCTCTTGCGCGCGCGCGGGCGTATCAAGACCTCAAACAATTGCTGGAATCCCATGTCCGAGAACGAGTCTTACGAACATCTGAACACCAAAGGCGGTGCGGCGGTGCTGGTGCTGTGCGACCATGCGTCGAACCGGGTGCCCGACAGCGTGAATGGCGGTGATCTGGGGATCGCGCCCGCCGACATGGCGCGTCACATTGCCTATGATATCGGCGCGCGACAGGTGGCGCTGCATCTGGCCGCCGCGCTTGATGCTCCGATGCTGGCAACGCGGTTTTCGCGGCTGGTGATCGATCCGAACCGCGGCGAAGACGACCCGACCATCCTGATGAAAATCTATGATCGCACCATTATTCCGGGCAATCGTCACGCGGATGCAACGGAAAAACAGCGCCGCATAGCGGCCTTTCACCGGCCCTATCATATGGCCATCAGTGCCGAACTGGACCGGATGGAGGCGCGCGGTGATGTGCCGGTGCTGATCTCGATCCATTCATTCACCCCGCAATTGCGCGGGCGGCCCAAACGGCCCTGGAAAATCGGTATTTTGTGGGACAAAGACCCGCGGATTCCGGTGCCGCTTATCAAAAAACTGTCGGCGCTGCCCGATATGTGTGTGGGCGACAATGAACCCTATTCGGGTGAATTGCGCGGCGACACCATGTACCACCATGCTACCAAACGCGGCTTTGCCCACGTGCTGATCGAGCTGCGCCATGACCTGATAGAGGATGCCGCAGGGCAGGCCCATTGGGCGCAGTTGCTGGCCGAACCGCTGGCCGAAATCATTGCAAACCTGGGGGATGACCATGGATGACCAAACCAAGCTGGAGCTGGAGGCCGCAACCTTTCGCCGCCTGCGCGACCACCTGATGAATCGCACCGATGTGCAGAATATCGACCTGATGATCCTGTCGGGCTTTTGCCGCAATTGCCTGTCGCGCTGGTATCTTGAGGCCGCACAGGCAAAGGGGGTGGCGATGGACAAGGACGAAGCCCGCGAAACGGTTTACGGCATGCCCTACGCCGAGTGGAAAGACAAATACCAGCCCCCCGCCACCGAAGCCCAGAAAGCTGCCTATGCCAAGGCCGACAAAGCCGACTAAAGCATTTCGCCTTTTCATCGAGGCCGTGATCGCGAGGCAATAGCGCCCACTGGCAGGGCATGATCCAGATTAAAGCCGAAACGCCATAGCGCCTCTGGCCCCTCTGCGCCCTCGGGGAGCCTAAAGGCCCCCCTCTGCCA
>JALXER010000233.1 GCA_027069385.1 Paracoccaceae bacterium | reverse complement strand
TCAAACGCTGGCCCTGATTGCGGCGGGGCAAGTGGCGGGCATCGGCCGGTCTGCCACAAGCCCCCCCGATCACCGCGCGGCCCTTGACCAGGTGTTAGCCACGCAGGCGAAGGTTGCAGGGCCGCCATCGGCGGTCGGGCTTCGGGTGGTCCATGGTGGCGCGCGCACCGGTGCGGCCATCCTAACCCCCGAGGTGCTGCACGACATCGAACAGGCCGCGCAACTGGCCCCGCTGCATAACCCGCCAGCGCTCGACGTGATCCGCGCGCTGGATCCGGCCCTGCCGCAGGTCGTCGCCTTTGATACCGCCTTTCATGCCCAAAACCCGCCCGAGGCCACCAGCTTTGCCCTGCCCGAATCCTTTCGCGAAAAGGGTATCCGCCGCTACGGGTTTCACGGGCTTTCCTATGCGGGGCTGGTGCGCCGGTTTACCGGCCTGACCGACCAGCCGCTGCCCCGCCGTTTGCTGGCCCTGCATCTGGGTGCGGGGGCCAGCATGGCCGCGATCCTTGACGGGGTCGGGGTCGCGACCACCATGGGTTTTTCCCCGCTCGACGGGCTGGTAATGGCCACACGCGGCGGCTCGCTGGACCCCGGAGTCATCCTTCATCTGGCCCGCGCCGAAGGGCTGGACATCGCGCAGATCGATACCCTGCTCAACCACCAAAGCGGCCTGCTGGCACTGGCCGGAAGCGCCGATATGAAGGCCGTGCTGGCCAGCGATACCGCCGCCTGCCGCTTTGCCATTCGCCACTATTGCTATTGGCTCAACCGGCATGCGGGGTCGATGGTTGCGGCTATGGGCGGGCTGGACGGGGTGGTGTTTACCGGCGGCATTGGCGAAAATGCCACGCCGATCCGCAAGCGGTTCATGGCAGGGCTGGCATGGGCAGGCCCCGTGCCCCACTGGGTAATCAAAGCCGATGAAGAAGCCGAAATCGCCCGCCTGACCGCCGCGTTGCTTTAGATTCAGGTTCGATCATCGCTGTAACACCTGGTTCCCGCAAAGGCGGGCAGCCAGCTTTCACGATGCTTTACCCAAGTTTCATACTCCGGCACAAACCGGTCGGGCGCGTCGAGCGTACCCAGATGCACCTCGACCTCCTCGCCGCTTTTGGCAAATACCGACGCGCCGCAACGCGGGCAAAAATGCCGCCCGTGATAGCTACGCGTTTCGCCGCTGATCGTCACCGCATCCCGGCTGAATATCGCCGCCGCATAAAACAAAGCGCCGTGATGCTTGCGGCAATCCAGACAATGGCAAATCGCGACCCGTTCGGGCTGCCCCTTCGCTACAATCCGGATATCCCCGCATTGACAGCCGCCGCTCACCCGATCCGTCGCCGCCCCCATCTAACCGGACCGGTCCATTAATGCCTCGACCTCGTCACCCTTCATCGATACCGACAGGCCGGAAAAATCCCCCTCGTGCAGCATGGCGCTGACCGTATCGTGAATGACCCGATGCGTGGCCCGCGCGATGGATGAACCGAGGCTGATACGCCGCACCCCTGCGGCGGCGAACTCGGCCTTACTGTGCCGGACAAACGGCCCCGCCGCCAGCGCATTGACCGGAACCGAAACCGAGGCGCACAACCGCGCAATATCGCCCAGCGAAGCGGGGATGGGCACATAGACCGCATCGGCTCCGGCGGCCTCGAATTCCTTGCAGCGCCGGATGGCCTCGTCCATGTCATAGGCCCCGATCATCACCCCGTCGGCCCGCGCGGTAAACACAAACGGGCGGTTCAGGGCGCGGGCGGCGGCGGCACCGGCGCGAATGCGTTCAACCGCCAGATCGAAATCATAGGAAAGCGGCGCGGCGCGCATGGTGGTATCCTCGATCGAGCAGCCCGACAGCCCCGCCTCGGCAGCCAACCGCACGGTTTGCGCCACCGTTTCGGGGCCGTCGCCATAGCCGTTTTCCAGATCCCCGTTGACCGGCAGCGGCGTTGCCGCAACGATATCGGCCGCATGGGCAAGCGCTGCATCGCGGCTGACATGGCCCATATCGTGCAGCCCCAAAGTAAAGGCGTGCCCGGCGCTGGTGGTTGCCAAAGCCTGCGCCCCCAGCCCCGCCATCATCTTGGCCGAGCCGATATCCCACGGGTTGGGCATCACAAAACACCCCGACCGGTGCAGGTTCACAAACCGGTCATGCCGGTGCTGGCTGGTCATGTTTTGCTCCTTTGACATTTGCCAAAGGATAGCACCACCGGCACGGATTGCCATAACTTTCCGGCAAAGGTCAGGCGCAAATCTTTTCGGGTTTCGGGTCGGTTTTTGCGTTCTGATCCAGCAGTTCGAGGATTTTCACGGCCTTGTCCAGCCCCTCGCGCAGCGCCTTGGTGGTGTTGGTCCATTCGACCCCGTCACCCAGAATCGGCAGATCATCGGCCAGAATACCCTCGGGCTTCAGCGCTTCTTCCAGCGGTTGGCGAAGGCAATCGACCGCCAGAGAATAAAGTTCGACATTCTGCATCACATACCTGCTTTACCCGTTACATCCAAAACAAACGTTAAGGTTGTATTCTTAACAAAAGATTAACCTTGCATGTTCAACGGGTTTTCCCCCAGCGCGGTCCGGCTTTGCCGTTGTGGCGGCTCGACGAATTTGCGCGGCCATTTGATGCGCACAATGGCGCCGGTCGGTTCGGCATCGCGTGCGGGGCCGCTCAGGGCCTTGCTGGCCTTGGCGGGGCTGTCGGTGCCGTTGTCAAAGCGCAGTTGCGCCCCGCAGCGTTCCAGAAAGGTTTTGGCAATAAACAGGCCCAGCCCCATGCCCTGATAGTGTTCCTGCTCGCGCGTTGCATGCTCGCGCTTGCCCTTGCGCACGAACGGATCGCCAATGCGCCCGATCAGTTCGGAAGGATAGCCCGGCCCGTCATCGCCGATGCGGATGCTCAGATAACCGGTGTTCCAGCCCAGATCGATCCAGACGTTTTCATAGGCATAGTCCACCGCATTCTGAACAAGGTTGCGCAGCCCGTGGATAATCTCGGGGCGGCGCTCTATCTCGGGTTGGGCGGTCAGGGTGCAGCCCGGCTCCAGCCGGATATGAATGGTTTTGCCGCGTTCCCGATGCGGTTCGGCGGCTTCCTCGATCACCGCGACCAGCGGCGCAACCCGCATCAGCATATCGTCTTTACCGGTTTGGCCCATGGATTGCATGATGGTGCGGCAGCGCTCGGCCTGCTGGTTGATCAGGCGCAGATCGTCGGCAAGATCGGGAAAATCGCCGCTTTCCTCCAGCAATTCCGAGGCCACCAGCTTGATCGTGGCCAGCGGCGTGCCCAGTTCATGCGCCGTTGCCGCCACCACCCCGCCCAGCGCCGTCAGCCTTTGTTCGCGATCCAGCGCCATTTGCGTTGCCGCCAGCGCCCGCGCCATGGAGAATGAATCGCCGGTCACCCGATAGGCATAGGCCGCCAGAAACACCGTCGAGATCACCAGCGCTGCCCATTCCCCATAGATAAACAGCATCGGCGGGGCCAGAACGGTGCCGTCATGCATGACCAGCGGCATCGCATACCTGACCAGCCCACTGATCGCCAGCACCGCACTTAGGCCAATCAGCACCGTGGCCCGCAGGTTCAGCGCCGTGGCCGCAATCACTACCGGCGTTAGCAGCAGCATGGCAAACGGGTTGGCCAGCCCGCCGGTCAGGGCCAGCAGCAGGGTTAGCTGGGTCAGGTCGAACAGCAGGGTCAGCAGGGCGCCGCGCTCGGTCAGGCGGCGGTTTTCGGGGTAAAGCAGCATTTGCGCGATGTTCAGCCCCGCCGCTGCCGCCAGAACCGCCAGACACAGGCCCAGCCGGATATCCAGATGCAGGCTGGTAATCGCCACCAGCAAGGCCGCGCCCTGACCGGCCAGCGCCAGCCAGCGCAACCAGATCAGCGTGCGCATCCGAACCCAGTCAAAGCGGGGCGTGTCAAGAATAGGGTTTTGGGGTAAGCGCTCCATCGCTCTATGGTTAGCATCCCTTGCGCCGGCACAAAAGGCTGAATGACATTTTGTCACGCTTGCAATTTTCGCCCTAATATCGACATAAAAGCCGCATTGACACAGGAGTCGGAAATGTCCCTTAACACCCGTATTGCCGCCGTTGTGGCACTTGCCGCGGCCATCATCGGAAGCGCCGCGTTCTATTATACCCAAAACCGCCAGACCGACCGGTTTGCCCCGTGCCGTACCGCCAGTGTTGCCGGTGGTTCACAGATTGGCGGGCCGTTTTCGCTGATCGATGAAACCGGCAACCGGGTGACCGACAAGGATGTGATCGACGGGCTGACACTGATCTATTTCGGCTATACTTTCTGCCCTGATATCTGCCCGGCCGACAACGGGCGCAACGCCGATGCGGTCAAAATTCTGGAACAAGAGGGGATCATGGTCAAACCGGTGTTTATTTCAATCGATCCGGCCCGCGACACCCCCGAGGTCTTGGCCGAGTTCACCGATTACCTGCACCCGCGCATGCTTGGCCTGACCGGCACCCCCGAGGAAGTCGCCGCCGCCTCGCGCGCCTACAAGACCTTTTACCAGAAAGAAGATACCGACGATGAGGAATTCTATCTGGTCAACCATTCGACCAGCACCTATCTGATGGCCCCCGATTACGGGCTTTTGCAGTTTTTTCCGCGCACCACCACGGCGCAGGAAATGGCAGATGCGGTGGCGTGCTACGCCGAAAAGATGTGACGGTGAACACATTCCAGAATTTATAGGTTTGACCTGCGCGGTTTTGACGCTTATGAAAGTTAAAACCTTGAGGGGAAACCAAGATGGCTGAACGGACGCTCGAAGAAATCGGCGAAGACAATTCGCTATTGCTGCTCGATGATGACGAGCCGTTCTTGCGCCGCCTTGCCCGAGCCATGGAAAAACGCGGATTTGCCGTGACCACGGCCAGTTCCCTGACCGAAGCCATCGCCAAGCTGACCGTGGCACCGCCCGCCTATGCGGTTTTCGACCTGCGCCTCGAGGACGGCAACGGGCTGGATGCGGTGGAATTGCTGCGCTCCAAACGCCCCGATGCACGCATTATCGTGTTGACCGGCTATGGGGCCATCGCCACGGCGGTTGCGGCGGTCAAGATCGGCGCGACCGACTATCTGTCCAAGCCCGCCGATGCCAATGACGTGCAGCAAGCGC
>JALXER010000232.1 GCA_027069385.1 Paracoccaceae bacterium | reverse complement strand
CCACCACGCTGCCCGATATCTTTGCGGCGGGGGATTGTGCCTCTTTCCCGCTGGACGGGGCGCAAATGCGCCTTGAATCGGTGGGCAACGCGATTGATATGGGCAGCGTGGTGGCGGCTGCCATGCTGGGGCAGGCGGTTTCTTATGCGCCAAAAGCGTGGTTCTGGTCGGACCAGTACGATACCAAGCTGCAAATTGCCGGGCTGAACACGGGCTATACCTCTGTGGTGGTGCGCGGGGCGGGGCGCGAGGTCTCGCACTGGTATTTCCGCGGCGAAACCCTGCTGGCGGTGGATGCGATGAACGACCCGCGCGCCTATATGATTGGCAAACGGCTGATCGAGGCGGGGCGGAGTGTGACGCCCGAACAGGTGCAGAACGGTGATCTGAAGGCGTTGTTAAAGGGTTGAGATGCGGATCATCGGGGGCAAATTCAAAGGGACGGCGCTGGCGGGCCTTGGCAAGGGCGATAAAGAAGCGCATTTGCGACCGACCTCGGATCGGGTGCGCGAAAGCCTGTTCAACCTGCTGGCGCACGGGGGTTATGCGCCCCTTGAAGGTGCCCGTGTGCTCGATCTGTTTGCCGGCACCGGTGCGCTGGGATTCGAGGCGCTTAGCCGTGGTGCGGCGCGGGTGCTGTTTGTCGATGACGGGGCCAAATCGCGGGCGCTGGTGCGCCGGAATATCGACACGTTGCGGGTGATCGGGCAGACCAAGCTGTACCGGCGCGACGCAACCCGCATGGGCGAAAACCGCGCCGACCCCTATGATCTGGTGTTCCTTGATCCGCCCTATGGCAAGGGGCTGGGGGAAAAGGCGCTGGAAAGCGCCGCCAAAGGTGGCTGGCTGGCCCCGCAGGCGCTGGTGATCTGGGAAGAAAACCGCGCCGTTACCCTGCCCGAAGGGTTTAGCCTGCACGACCAACGCCGGTACGGCGATACACAGATAACCATCTGTCAGGCCCCCTGACCACCCGCACACCGAACTGATCCCACACTCCGGGGGCAGAAAGGCTAGTGAAACAAATACCGGACCGGAATCCTGTCTTTGAAATCATTGGGTGAGTTGAACATCGCCTGGGTCAACCTGGTTTTTGCATACCTTAAAAGTAGAAACAGACTGTTGATTTACATTTTCTAACATGCAAGAATGGGCGCTCAATCAACGCAAAATGCGTTCATAAGGGAGAAAAAAATGATCGACATTTCCAGAGCATGGACAGACGCAGAGTATTACAACTCGTTGACAGCGGCCGAAAAAGCCACTGTGCCGGCAAACCCTGCAGGCAGCATTGACCTGTCCATGTCCGAGCTTCGCACCGTGGCCGGCGCACGAGCTGCGGCCTCTTGCACAAGCTGCGCCTGCTGCAACTCGAAAACACGGATTCGCAGTGTTGGCGTTGCCGCTACCAAGCTCGGCGGCTAAGCCTTAAAACCATGAAAACCGTGCAGCCAGGCCATCCTGGTCTGGCTGCATTGTGCAAACCAGCACAGGGCACGCCCTGATCCAAATACAGAAAAGCAAATTGATTTGGCATTTCCACTTGAAGAGAGCTGGCCTCGGGCTCTAACTCTCCAAGAGCGTATCAGGGCGCTGTCCACCCATCCCGATATACCTGTTGATTCGGCATTGGCGGCCAAACGAATGGATCGCTGGCAAAATACGCTGATCTCTTTTGATACTCCGGCAAAACCTGTATTGGATCCTTGGCTGGAGGCCGAAGGTCTGGAGGCCGAAATCTTTGAAAATGCGCTTGGGCTGGATATGGCAGCCTTTGGCGCGGGCAGGATACCCCCCGCATGGGTGAAGCGCAGCAAGGCATGGTGCAGCCATACCGACCACGCGTTTTCCGGTGCATTTGGGCAGGCAACTGCTGAACAGGACGCACCGGAACTGGGCGAGTTTTTACGTCCCTATATAGAAATGGCGGCAAGCCGCGCTGTAAAGGCTTTGATGCAGGACGGATTTTCCGGGCCAGCCAGCCTTGGAAAGCGCCTTGTTTCACTCCAGATAGACAGCCTTCTGTTGCGCGCCTACGGGCAGGTTGTGCGCGTGCTTGTGACCGATTTTCATGTGCAGGGGTTGACGGGCATCTTGCCACAACCGGACCCCGACGCGCGTTATACCGCGTGGCTTTTGATGGTCAAAACTCCGGCCTATCGCGCCCGGATACTTGGGGATTTTCCGGTTCTGGCACGCCGCCTTGACCGGATGGCTGAGCAATGGATTACGGCGGCAAAAAGCCTTGCGATGCGGCTGCACACGGACTGGGCGCTGCTGGCACACAGTTTGGGGTTTGCCGAAACGTCAGAGGTCAGCCGCATTCAGTCCAATGAGGGCGACACCCATAAGGACGGCCTGTCGGTTGCCATCATTACGCTGAACTGCGGCAGCAAGCTGGTTTACAAACCGCGCAGCGTCGAGGTCGAGCAACAGATTCAGGGGTTGTTTGCCGCGGCAAACGCACTGGGCGAAACCGACTTCAAGGCCTGGAAAGTGTTGCCAAAGGGGGACTATGGCTGGATAGAATTCCTGACACCGGCCCCCTGTAAAAGCCATGACGAGGTAAAAGCGCATTACCGGCGCGTGGGCCATTTGCTGGCAATCATGCACATGATCGGGGGCACGGATCTTCATTATGAAAACCTGATTGCGGTCGGGGCATGGCCGGTGGCCATTGACTATGAAACGATTTTCAGCCCGCCATTGCACATTCAAAATGATATTTACGCGGGTTTTCTGCCCGTTTTGCGCGATAGCGTGCTGTCCAGCGGGCTTATTCCTGCGGGACAGGACGGGGATTCCGCCGCGGCGGCGGGTCTGGGTGATGGCGAAAAAGGCAGCAAAATAAATTACTCGATGGTAAGCGGGGCCGGGTCCGGAAATATCCGGGTTGAACGCTATGAGGCCGAGGGGGAGTTGGCACAGAATGTGCCGGTTTTTAACGGAAAACACATGCGCGCGGCAGATTATGTGCCGCAAATTCTGCAAGGGTTCGAGACGGCCTATGTTTCGCTGGCCGAGGGCTGTCGCACAGGCGCACTTGATGATGCATTGCAGGTTCTGGCGCAGACCGGAATTCGGGTTTTGCTCCGTCATACACAAACCTATGCCTCGATTTTACAAGAGGCCACCCACCCCCAGCTTTTGCGGGATGGGCTGGAAACGGACCTGCACTTTTTCCAGCTGATCCGCCCGATCTTCGTAAGCCCCTTTGTGAAAACCATTTTCATGGCAGAACTTCTGGACCTGCAAAACGGCGACGTGCCATGGTTTGGCGCGCAGCCCGAAAGCGCATCGGTTGTTGACGCGCGGGGGCAGGCGTTTGACGGTGTGCTTGCCGGAGACGGATACAGCCATTGCCGCGCCCGCATGCAGGCCATGGGTGCCGATGATATGCACCTTCAGATGGAGCTGGTTACAGCGGCTTTTTTCCGGCAAGAACATGAAATGATGTCGGTTCTGACCTCTGAAACACAAGGCGGGGCCTATCGGATACGCCCGAAGCCCCGCTTGCCCGCACTGGTTGGCGACCTTGGCGCTCAGTTGCTGGGCGCGGCAGAGAATGTCGCGCAGGTGCTGAAATCCGCTGTTATTTCAAAAGAGGCACTGCATATCTGGGTTGCGATGGGTTCGGGCGGTGGTCCGGGCCTTGTTGGCCCCGAACTGGACAACGGACTGGCCGGGCTGGCACTGTTTTTTGCCGAGCTTGATGCGGCAAAAGGGCAGCAAAGCCGATTCACCACAGAGCTGTGCGAAACCTTTGTAAAGATGGGCGATACCGTGCAGCCCGATACCACTGCCATTGGCGGGTTTGACGGGCTTGGCGGGATGATGTGGACGGCCTGTCGTCTGCACCAGCTTGGCCGGATGGATGCCCGTATCTGCCTGCCCGCATGGCTGAACCAGGCCGGAACCCTTGTCGAGCAGGATAAATCACTGGATGTGTATTCCGGCGCGGCGGGCCTCGGGCTTGCGGCGATGTCGGTGCACAGGATGTTTCCGACTCTGGGTGCGCTTGATCTGGCGAGGCATTGTGCGGCGCATCTTGTAGCGCAGGAAATCAGGATCGATGACACTACAACCATGTGGCCGACGCTAAAAACCAGCCCGTCCGCAGAAAACCCTGCCTTTACAGGGCTGGCGCATGGCACGGCAGGGATCGCGCTGTTTCTGGCAACGCTCGGCACCGCGCAGGGCGACCACACTCTATTGCAGGCCGCCGACCGGGCGCTGGCCTATGAACGCGGGGCCTTTTCACCCGAGGAAAACAACTGGATACGGTTTGACCCCCTTCACCCCGGGCAGAAAAGCACCTTTCAGGTTAGCTGGTGCCACGGCGCGCCGGGTGCGGGTCTGTCACGTCTGGCGCTGCTCAAGGCACATGCTTTTCAGGCAGGATTCCCCTTTTTGAACGAGCCGGAAATAAAGGCGGATATTGCCGCCGCCACCACAACCTTGCTGGCGGATGATAACGGCAACCACACGCTTTGCCACGGCAGCCTTGGCAATGCGGTGATTCTTGATCGTTTGCTGGCCATATCCGGCCGTTCGGGTGCACAGCCGGTAATGCGGGCCCGCAAGGAAAAGCTGGCCCGGGCCATCGGGTCAGGCGATATGCAATCGGACCTTCCCTTTGGAATGGCCCCGCCCGGGCTAATGACGGGCATTGCCGGCATGGGATACGGGCTTTTGCGCCTGCGGGACGGAGCGGATATGCCCGATGTGCTGGCGCTCGAAATTCTGGCCCCTGCGCATGAAGCCCCAGCATGAAGGTGCCGTTTGTCAGACAACTGGGCATGCGTGACTGCGGCGCGGCCTGCCTTGCAATGGTGCTGTCCTACCATGGGCGCGCCACCGGGTTAAACCAGATCAAAGAGGTTATGCGCGTGGGGCGGGATGGTATTACGGCGGCTGCAATCGTCACGGCCGCCCGCGCCGAAGGGCTGGAGGCCGGCGGCAAACGGCTGTTTCCCGAGGCTGATCTGGCCACCATGACCTTTCCGTTTATTGCCCATTGGCAGCAGGACCATTTTATCGTTGTCGAAAAGGTCGATGACCGGTTTATCCATGTGCTTGACCCGGCCATCGGGCGCAAACGCCTGACGCCGGACACCTTTTGGCAGGGGTTTTCCGGCGTAGCGCTGGAATTTACCCCCACGCCGCAGCTTGTCCCCCGCACGGCACGTCGCGCGTGGCTCTGGCTGAAATACTGGGGCATAATTTGCGCCACCCCGTCCTTTTACCGCCGCTTGCGCGATGTGTTTATCCTGTCAACCCTGTTGCAGGGCATTTTGCTGGCCACGCCTCTGGTTACATGGCTGATTGTTGACAAGGTGCTGGACGGACAGCAACCCGAAATGCTGGTGGTTGCCGGGCTTGCGGCTGCTATGATTGTGCTTGTCACAGCCGGGGCAACCGTCTTTCAGACCTTTGCGCTGCTCCGGGTACGCCGAGGCCTTGACCAGCATCTGGAAGAGGATTTCACCAACCACACCCTGCGACAGGATCTCGAATTTTTCGAGGCCCACGGTACGGGGGATCTGATGAACCGTTTTTCAGCGGTTTCGGCAGTGCGGCAGGTGATTACCGATAACCTTCTGGTCTCGCTTACCGAACTGGGGTTCTTTATCGTTTATGTGGTTCTGCTTGGCGTCATGGCCCCGGTTTTCCTGCTTGTGGTGCTGGGGGTGGGTCTTGTAGACGGCATTATTCTGATGGTTTTCTGGCGCAGGCTACACCAGCTTCGGCAGGTGGAGGTTGAAACAGAAGCGCAAGAAAAAACATTGCTGTTGCAAATGGTGCGCGGGGTGGCCTCGTTAAAGGCAATCGGCGCAGAGCCCTATCTTCTGAACCGCTGGAAATCCCTGTTTCGTAAGGCCTTGGAGGCCAGTATCAACGCCGAACGCATGGCACATCTTCTGGCTGCCATCGGGCCACTGGTAACGCAGATCGCCAATTTCGGACTGCTTTTTCTGGGGGCCGGCATGGTGCTGGATGGCAGCCAAAGCCTGGGGGAAATGCTGGCCCTGATGGCGGTTGGCACCTTGGCGATTACCCCGTTTCAAACCTTTGTCGGCAGTGCGCAGCAAATTTTGCAGGCCCAGGCACAGGTGGAGCGCCTGCTGGAAGTCTGGGCCAGTTCGCCCGAACAGCAAGACCGCGATGCCACCGGCGCGCCAGGCAGGAAAATCACCTTTTCGGGGCGGATCGAACTGAAAAATGTCTCGCTGAAATACAGCCCCGATTCCGAATATGCCCTCAAGGCGGTTTCCTTAACCATCGAACCCGGGGATTCAGTGGCAATTGTCGGAGCCAGCGGCTCGGGGAAAAGCTCGCTCCTGCGGCTGATTCTGGGCCTGATCACCCCCACAGAGGGGCAGGTGTTGTATGACGGCATTGACGCCGCCACACTGGATGTCCGCCATTTACGCGCGCGTATTTCGGTCGTTATGCAGCAGCCGTTTCTGGTCAGCGGCAGCCTGCGGGAAAATATTTTGCTTGGCCATCCGCTGGCAACGGATACCGGTGTGCGTGAAGATATTATTGAAATGGCGGCAAGACGGGCCGGCCTGCTGGGCGAGATTCTGGCGATGCCCATGGGGTTTTCAACCATTATTGGCGAAAACGGCGCTGGCCTGTCTGGCGGGCAAATCCAGCGGCTTGCGCTGGCGCAGGCTTTTGCCCGCAATCCGGCCTTGCTGGTGCTGGATGAAGCGACAAACAGCCTTGATACCCGAACCGAAGCGGATATTGTAAACGAGATTGAACAAAGCCATTGCACGGTTATTACCGTGGCACACCGGCTTTCAACGGTGCGTAACGCCCGACGGATACTGGTGCTGGAAAATGGTGAAATTACAGAAACCGGAGACCACGCGGGGCTTATTGCCCAAGGCGGGCGCTATGCCGAACTGGTCTCGGGTCAAAGTCTGGAGTAAAAACATGACCGTTGATTATTGGTGGGTCGGGGGGCTGTTCTCTGACGAATTGAAAGCATCGGATGCCCCGGCGGATACGGCCATGGCAAAGGCCTGGATATCGGTGCTTTCTGGGGCGACAACGGATGCGGAAATCGACAAGGTGGGTGCATTGCTGGGGCTGAAACCCGGGGCGCTGCTTTCCCTTTGTGCCACACCGGCGGATGCGCGTACCCCCCGCGACCCGAACCCGCCGGAATGGGCCGCGCCCCTTCCATCGCCAAATGCCGATATTCTGCGCTTGGCAATGTGGCAGGCCTGGTCCGGGCAAAGCGCAACGGCCCCGCTGGTTTTGCCCCTGCTTACCGAAGTCTATTCGGCCCTTGCCCCAAGCTTTGCCCGCCTGGAAAACCTGTCCGGCCTGGGCACGCTGGCCGACGGGGTACTGGACAAACTGCTTTATGTTCTGGACACCAATATCTGTGCCGCCGATGGCACAAAGGAGCAAAGCCCCGAGGCTTTCTGGACATCCAAACCCGCGGCCCTGCGCCATGCCCGGGCAGTTTCAAAGGCATTCGTTTCCACTATTTTACGGTTTGAAGCGGCGCTGGAGGCGGCACCGGACTATATAAACCTGAGAAACCTCGGCCGGTTATTCGTCGAACCGCTGGATTTACACCGGGGCGGAACTTCGGTGGTCATGGCAGAGGGGGCGGGGGTGTTCCAGCCCCGCGAAACCGTTGCCTTTGACCTGTTGCAGCACCTTTTCGAGGCCGTTCAAACCGAGGGGCTGCTGCTTGACTGGCATATTCCGCGCTATAGCGGCATCGCCACGGGCACATGGGTTGAGTGGATCGACGGCAAAGATCTGGATGATATGGACGCAACAGAACTGGAAGCCCTGGCGCCCGACCTTGCAGCCTTTGCCGTGCTGATGTGGGTATTCGGAGCGGCCGGGATCGAGCCTGAAAGCATCATGGCCCGTGACGGTGAAAACCGGATATATGTGGTGCAGGCCGATGGTCTTTTTGCCCCGGTGCTGGGGGAAGTCGATGAAAGCGCGCAATTGCAAAGCTGGCTGGCGCTGTTTTTTAACAATGATGACCTTCCCCTGTGCCCGCAATTTACAACGGCGTGCAGAACGCGGGCCATCGCAGCGCTTGACGTGGCGCAAAAGGTGGCACCGGCTCTGCTTGAAATGAGCAAATCCGCTGCGCCGGTGCGCTGCTTTACCCGCCCGGTTTCGGCCTATTCACAACTTTTACGGGCCGTGCCGCATATTAACGCCGCCCGTGACGGGGTGGCGCGCGAGATGGTTTTTTCACGCCTTCGGGATGTTCCCCAAAGCCTCGCAAATCTTGATACGCTCGCGATCACACAAGAGGAACTGGCGGATCTGAAGCGCTATGATCTTCCATTTGTTAGCGCCCGCCCCCATGGGACAACCCTTTATTTTGACCATGACCGGGCCTTGAAAGCAGCCGTGCCTTGTACGGCAACCGCCCAGATAGAACAGCGCGTGGGGTCACAAAGGCAAGCCGCAAAAGAAACCGTTCAAAGGTTTGCACCGCGCAGCAAGACATGAACCACAAAAAGGCAATGCGGGCCGGTGCAATATGGTTGCAGGCAAGTCAGGCTAAAAATACCAGAGCGGAAACAGAACCCGCGTCAAAACATTGCGACCGGCAAAGGTAAGCCTTGTGGCCACCGACAGGTCCATATTGCGGCTGAGCGGATTAACAACCGATCGGTAGTAAAGCTTTGACGGCTCCCGCCGCAGCTTGTTGAGCGCCTGTTGGGCAAAAAAACCTTTGCCGAGGTTTTCCGCGCTCAACCGGGCTTTCAACTCCTCCCGGTCAAGAAAGTTAACGGGGGTTTTCCGCAGGGCATCCATCACAAATGGGGGGATATGGGGGGAATAGCGCGCCACACTTTCCAAACCGGAAAAATAGTGATGATGCAGTTTGTTGCGTTTGATAATGTCCAGAACCATACCCCAGTCTATGTTTTCATGGCGCCAGTGCAAAAGTCGTACCGCATCCACAAGCCAGCGGATGGGATAAACCTCGTTTGCAACCAGCCCGTGGTCCAGAATCTCGATAAAAAGCCATGTATCACTGGCAATTGTAGTACCGGTGGCATCTTGTACGCGGGAAGGGTCCTGCCAAAGCCATGACTGGATCCGGCGGTCATAGGTGAAGGCCATACGCGGGCGCCATTGCAGGTCCAACTCGCCATATGCGCCGATTTTATAGCTAAGCTCGGTGTTGACATAGCGGGCCTGTTTCAGGTTTTTCAACAACCCGAGATGGGGTGTCCAGCCTTCACGCCCGGCAAGCGCAAGAATATGCTCCACATCTTCCCACCGGAAAAGGGCATCCAGATCGGCAGAGGGGCGAAGGTCGCGGCGCTGATCCGTGCGCGCCACCAGCGCCGTGCCTTTTATCCACATGAGCGGAATGCCTTCGGCCTTGAAAAGCGCCCCGATTTCCCGGGATAATTGTTGGTTCAGCATGGCTTGCATACGGGCCCATCGGCGCGCGCTTTGCAGATATTTTGCCAAAGGCTGGCTGGCAAGATCGCCGCTCAGCCGCTCGGCAATCAGCGAAAACAGCCGCAACTCGCCCTCATTGGGGAAACCGTCCGCCAGCGCATCGGCATAGGCCTGCCATGCCGGCTGCGGATCGCAATCCCCGCATGCGGCCAGCACCAAATGGTGCAGACGGCCTTCGGGGAATATTCCGGGCTTTGAACAGGAAGGAAACATTACAAGATTTTAACGGCCACCCGATTGAAAAGCGAGGAAAACTTCGTTAGCTTTCGCATAGACGAAACCAGTGTGAGGCTAACCGGTGAGCAAGGTATTCGAACTCAACACTCCCGACGTCATGGCGGAGGATTTCGACGCGGATCTGGTGCTGCTGAACCTGCGCTCGGGCGAGTATTTCAATATTACAGGCGCGGCGCGGGCCTTTTTGGATAAGGTACTGGCGGGTGTGTCTCCGACCAGCCTGAGCGCGCTTCTGGCCAAATCCATCCCCGAAGCCGGTGCCGGAGCGGCCCAATATTTCGACAATCTGCAAAAACACAATCTGGTCCGGCCTGTGGCCGACAGCACAGCCATTCCGGCCACGCCTGCCGATGCCGCGGCAATTCTGGCCATCGGGGCAAGCTTTCCGTTTGAATGCTTTGATGACCTGAGCGATTTGCTGGCGGCGGACCCGATCCATGATGTTGCCCCCGAGGCCGGTTGGCCGATCCTGCCCGATGCCGGATAGCATCGCGGATTTTGCCCGCTGTGCGCTGGACCGTGCGCAAAAGGCTCTGGAAACGGCGTCGCTTGCACAAATTGGTGTCGCGGGGCTCACAGTGGGCATTGCCGAGACCTCGCCGCGAGTCGTGCCCTGGCTTGCCGGCCAGTTTGACCCGCCGACAAAGACCACAAGCGCCCGCATATTCTGTGATTATACCGGCACCCATACGCAAAAAACCCGCATCCTTGGCAACCTGAGCGAAGTATCCCCGCTGGCATTTGATGATGCCCTTGCTACGGCGGGTCTGTTTGGCAGCCTTGATGCGGGCCGCAACCAATGGGATATTTTCGATCCGGCGTGCGGCATCGGCGTGCGGTTGCTGCCGCACCCCGATGCTTACCCCGAATGGGAATCCACCGCGCCGCTGGCAAACCTTCTGGGCTGGATCATGCGGGCAAAGGGCCGGATGGTGATGCATGCGGCCTCCCTTAGCGTTAACGGGGCCGGGGTTTTGCTGGCTGGCCCGGGCGGGCGCGGCAAATCCGGTACCACGCTGGCCGGGGTAGCCAACGGGCTGCAAAGCGTTGGTGATGATTACTGTGTCATATCCACCAAACCGCAGCCGGTGGCCCGCCCGCTTTACCGTATGATGAAACAGGACAAAGCCGGGCTGGCACGGGTGGGGATTTCAGGCATTTCCGGCCCGCTGAACTGGCAGGGCAAACATGTATTTGACATCCGCGCACTGTTTCCGTCTGCCGCCGAAAACAAGGCGCTTATCAAGGCGGTGCTATTGCCCGGTATTAACCATAGTGCAACGACAACGCTCAAACCCGCCAGTGCCTTCGAGGCGCTTCAGGCGCTGGCCCCCTCGACCATGTTGCAACTGGGGGGCGATCGTTCGGCAACCTTCAGGGCCTGCGCCGAAATAGTGCGTGCTGTACCTGCATTCCATTTGCTGCTTGGCCAGACCCCGGACGAGATTGCCGCCACGATAAAAGGCTTTATTATAAAGGGTGCCCCATGAAACTCTGCGTTCTGATGCCGGTTCATAACGAGGCGCGCTTTGTCCGCTCGGCCATCGCCTCGATCCTGCCCGCGCGGGCGGCACTGGATATCGACATTGTCATTGTGGATGACGGCTCGACAGATGACACCGCCGAAATTATCCGGAATATTGCCGAAACCACGCCGCAAATCCGCCTGATCCGCAAGGAAAACCGCGGGGTTTCCCATGCCCGCAACACCTTGCTCGGAGCCATCCCGAAAGGTTGTGATCTGGTAACATTTCTGGACGGGGATGACGCATTCGAAGCCGGATATCTTGAAAGAGCCTGCCGGATTATGGCGGCAGATCCGACGCTTGATCTGCATTATGCCCAGCTTTGCCTGATTGAATCAGATTGGCAGGATATGTCTGGCGAACCCCGCGACAATTCGCTGATTTCACGCACAATCAGCATGAGCATCGGCATTTATCGTCCGGCATTGCTGGCGCGCGTGGGTGCTTTTGACACCGGT
This sequence comes from Paracoccaceae bacterium, assembly GCA_027069385.1. Taxonomy (GTDB): domain Bacteria; phylum Pseudomonadota; class Alphaproteobacteria; order Rhodobacterales; family Rhodobacteraceae; genus UBA3077. The sequence continues at coordinate 5,315 of JALXER010000232.1, read as the reverse complement.
TTTACCCATGGAGAGGATACCGACTATCTGCTACGCCTGTTCGAGCTTGGCCCCAATGTGCATCTAAGCAACGACATTGCGGTTCTTTATCGGCAGCACGGCGGCAACGCGACCAAAGACAAGGCCGCAAACCGGCGTGGCGTGGCGCGCGCAATCATGGGCCATATCCGGCGGCGCAAGCAAGACCCGACCCTGGTAACAGTAGACGGCATATTTGCCATTTCCCAGCTTGGCAGTGATTTGACAAAACGGAGAGCACCATGAACCTTCCTGCCTACAGCGTGGTGATTCCGGCCTATAACGCCGCCCCGTTCATCGGCGAATCCATTGCCTCGATCATGGCGCAAACCCATCCGCCAAGCCGGATCATCGTGGTGGACGATGGCTCGACAGACGATCTTGGAGCCGCTCTGGCAGGGCTGGACGCGCCGCTAAAGCTGATCCACCAGAAAAACAGTGGCCCGGGGAGCGCCACCACCCGCGGTATGGCGCAAGTCACAACCGGTTATGTCGCCACGCTGGATGCTGACGACCTTTGGGAGCGAGACAAGATTTCGCAACAATTTGCAGCGCTGCTGACGGGCGAGGCCAAAATGTCGTTTACCCGAATGCGCAATTTCGGGTCCGGTGCGGACATCGCCAAAAGCGACGAGGCAAAATCGGGCTGGTCACGGTCAACGTTGCTTATGCGCCTTGAAACCTTCCATAAAATCGGGCCGATCGAGGATATGCCCGGCTATCGCGGGGATATGGTCAACTGGCTGGCACAGGCCAGGGCGCTCGGGGTAACAATGCAGATGCTCGACCAACCGCTTGCGCGCCGGCGCATCCACAAAGGCAGCCTGTCATGGGGCCGGTCTGCTGCGCAGGATTCCGGCTATATGGAACTGGTGTTGCGCGCCATGCGGCGGCGAAAGGACAAGGGCGCATGATCTTCGGTCGCCTGAAAACAAAAATCCCCACCCGTCGGCACCACCTTCTTAAAGCCTGCTTTCATACCGATCCCGCCAAAGCGTTTGATCTTGCAACCCGCTGGTTTGACAGGTTTGATCTGGATGATGTCACCTATCCCGAACACAGGCTGCTGGTGCGCCTTCACGCCCGCTTTCCCGCACTTGAGCCGGTGTCAACCACGGCCGGCCGCATTGCAGGACTGAAGCGCCAGCTATGGGTGCGGGGCAATATGAACCTGAAAACCGTAAAACCGGCGCTAGAAATGCTTGGCGATTTCGGCATTGACTGGGTGCTGACCGGCGCGGCCCAATGGTTTATCCAGCCCGAAGTCACAGCCCGCGAGGCGGTAGATATTGTAGACATTGTCCTGCCCGAGGCCGCCCGGTCAACGGGGCTGCACCTGTTGGCACAAAATGGCTGGCGCATAAAATACACCGCACCCGATGCCGCGGCGGGGCCGGTATTCACCACCCTGTCAAAGGGCGCCGGCACACTCAAGGTCCATAAGGCAGGCCCGCTGTTTACCTATGCGCCGGACGCGCTGGGGCACCTTTGGGAAACACGGGTTTTGCGCTCGCATGAACTCGGGCGGTTTTATCTGCCCGATGCTGCCGCCACCTTTTGCATGACCCTCGGAAAGGCCCACCCGAAATACGGGCATGATGATCAATGGATTTTTGACATTTTCAACCAAAGTCCCGATCCGATATCGCGCATAAAAACCGCACCGGAACCCGTTAAACCGGTGCCCGGGCTTATCCGTCAGCTCCGCACCGGTTTTTACAGGTGAATACGACGATCAGACAGCAAGACAAGGCCGTGCCTGCCGCACAATCCGGGGTTTGGTTCTTTGTGAAACCGGTTTTGTTAAAAACACTGGCAGGGGCTAAGAGACTCGAACTCTTGACCTACGGTTTTGGAGACCGTCGCTCTACCAACTGAGCTAAACCCCTATCCGGTGTCATGGTCGGATAGCGCGAAACTTTGACCGATGCAAGACCAATACGCCCGCAATCGGGTGATCTGTTTTATTTGTTTGCGCAATTCCGCCAAACCGCCAGAGAAATCAGGATTTCATCAGCTTCTGCAACACTACCGTCGTGTCATAGGCGGTTTTGCGGATCTTGGTCAGGGATTTGATCTGTTCTTTCTTGCCCTGCTTGTCTTTGGACAGTTCCTTTAGCTGCTTGTCTGCCGCCGTATAGACCGCGCGCGATGCCTTGATCAGTTTTGGCGCGTCCGACGCGATTTTCTTGGCAAATGGCTCGCGGGTCTTTTTCCATTGCTCCAGCGCTTTCTTGAGCACCCGGTCTTCTTTGACAACTTCGACAATTTTTGCTTCGTCGCGGTCGGTATTGACTCTGAATATGGTCATGGTTTCCCCTGTGTTTTATGATGTATTCTTGAAAATAGTCCGGCCAAAATCAAGCGGCCGGTTCACAGTGTAGCCCCAAAAACGTTTCGGGTAAAGCTGCGCGCATTTTGTTGCCATTGATCGGGCTTGGCGCGCATTCCTTTGCGCAGGGCCGACAGGGTTTGGGCGGTAACAGCCAGTTCGCGCAGGTGTTCGACTGCCGCTTCCACCACCCGGTCGGGGGGCAGCAGCAGGCCGTTAACCCCGTGTTCGATGGCCTCGGCCACGGCGCCGACATCGCTGGCCAGCGGTACCACGCCGGCGCGCTGGGCCTCAAGTATGGTCAGGGGCAGGCCTTCGCCGCGCGAGGGCAGCACCAGCACATCGATACCCGCGTAAAACGCGGCCAGTTCGGCAGGGTCATAAAGCGGCGGGCCGGAATCGATCCAGTCGGGGATCGACACGGTTTCGCTGGCCATCACCGCGCCGCCACGAACGCTAAAGCTGAATGGCAGGTCGCGCAGGCGGGTGGCGATGTCGATAAAGCGGTCGATGCCCTTTTGCCGATCAAAGCGGCCCAGAAACCCGACCCGCAGGATATCGAGCCGTTGCCCGCGCTGCCCTTTGGGGTGCGCTGCCTTTTGCGCCGTGGCTTTTACATCGGGAAAGCCCGGCCCGTTGGGCAACGGCAGCAGCTTGGCGCGCGGCACGCCCTGCCCCGCGATGCGGTCGGCAAGCTGGTTGGAACAGGTCAGGATGGTGTCATAGGCGGCCTCGTGCGCGACGGCCAGATACGGGGTGCCAAAGCTGCGGCCATAGGGGGTTTGCTCGGTCAGGTGTTCCCATGTCAAGGTTTTGATCCCGCGCGCGCGCAGGCTGCCCAGCGCATGGGTCAGCGCCCCCGAGCCGCAATTGACCACCGCGTCCAGCCCCGTCAGCGGGCCGGTCATATCGCCCAGCACCTGATCATCGGGGCGCGCCGAGCCCCATGTGCCCAGATAGGTGCCCCCGTCCCAGTTGCGCAGTTGCGCATCGGTCAACATATGGATGGTCTCGAAGGGCGCAATCAGCCAGTCGGCCGCCGCGGCGCGGTCGGTGCCATAGATATAAAGGTGGCAGGTTATGCCCGATTTTTGTAGCTCGGCCGCCAGCGCCACCACGCATTTTTCGGCCCCGCCAAAGCGGAACACCGGCAGGACAAAGCCCACATGGCGACCGGCCGGTTTGGGGCGCAGTGCCGGGCGGCCGGCATTATGGGCGACGACCTCGCGCGCGACGCCGTCAGGCCAATGCACATCGGCAGGCGCGCGCCAGTTGGTCAGGGCGTCCTTGCCAAGTTCGACATAAGGCGACAGCGACAGGGTGCCCGCGACCTCTACCATATCGCCCAGCGGGCTGCCATCATGAGAAAAGGGTTCGGGCAGGCTGACGGCAAGGGTTTCCAGCAGTACCCCCGCCACCAGATATTCGATCATTTCGCCGGTATCCCCCGCCGCCAGCGCCGCCGCCAGATGGTGGCGCGACAGCATCAGAATATCGCACCCCTCCAGCAATTCACCGGTGGTGTCGCGTTGAACGGGCAGCGGTGCCACGGACAGATCGCCGCTGGAAAACCGCACGCCCGCAAAAGGGGTGTGACGCAACGCGCCCTCTAGCTGGTACAGCACCGATTCGAGCAGTTTATAGCGCTGAAGGTGCGCAAAGGCGCCTGGTTTGGCAAAGACTAGCGTGTCGGGCAGGGCGGATTCGAACGGGTTGATCAGGGTGGCAAAGAAACGGCGCGCGTAATCAGCGGGCGCGACGGGGTCGGCACCTTCGGGCAGGGCGGACAGGGTAACACCGGTTTTGTCGAAAAAGGCAAAGCGCGGAAATTCGGCCAGCCACGCATCGGTCAGGCGGTGGGTGTTGAACAGCCAGCCATGCTTGGCCGCCAGTTGCGCCTGAAGCGCAATCGCGGTGCGATGCGCGCCCGACAACATCGATTCAGGGCGTTTGCGATAGCGCAGGAAAGCGGTCTTGACCGGCGCACCGTGAAACCCGTCGCGCGCGCAGGACAGCCAGAAATCCCAATCCTCGTAACCGGCACGAAAATCCGTGTCAAAGCGCAGGCCGGTATCGAACACCGCGCGGCGCACCAGCGAACCGGCGTCGCAATAATTGCTAAAGGCCAGCCTCGACAAGGCGAAATCGCCGCCATTGTTCCGGTTTTGCTCGACCCCGAACATATCGAATTGCGGATAGAACCAGCCCGCAGGGTCGGCGCTGGCCAGCAGGGTTTTAAACAGCGTGCCCGCATGCGGGTCCAGCCGGTTATCCGCATCCAGAAAGTAAAGGCCCTTAAGGGCGGGCATGTGGGCAAGCGCGGAATCGATGCCGGTATTGCGCGCCGCGCTCAACCCGCCATTGGGGCGGGTCAGCAGGGTGATCCGGTCGGGATGGCGCGCTGCCCACCCTGCCAGCGTGTCGCGGGTTTGCGCATAATCGCAGCCGTCATTGACCAGAATGATATGCAAGGCGCTCTGGTCCAGGCACGATGCGACCGCCTCGGATACCAGCGCGCTGTGATGCCAGACCGGAATGATAACCGCGATGGAGGCAGACAGGCTCATGCAAGCGGCCTGCGCTCGAAGCCCCACAGGATGACATGCGCAATCGGGGTTTCGCTGGTCAGGGTCAGGTGCAGATCCAGTGGCGCGCCGGTCAGGGCGGCGTCGCACTGGGTGTAAACCGCCGGCGGCAGGTGCGTGGCGGGGCGGAAATCCGGTTCGCCGTCGGGCGGGGCAACCCCGAGCGCGACCTGCACCGTTTCCGGCCCCTGGTTTTGCACATAGGCGGCAAGGCTGGCGGCCCCTTGCCAGTCAATCCCGCGAAATACCAGATGCAAGCGGCCCTTGGCGTCGGGATGCAGCGACAGCGCATCGCGGTTCGCAAGCAGTTCCGCCGAGCCGCCACCCCCCCCGAGCAATTCGGGCACGGGCAGATGCGAGGGCGGGATCAGCTCGGGCCG